>JBMCBU010000116.1:0-6297 GCA_048623335.1 Halapricum sp. | reverse complement strand
CCTGATTCGGGGTAGCCCGGCGAGAAAAAACCACCTCTCCAAACCGGACGATATTTCTCGTCGGCCCGTTCTCAAGCAGGTATGTCCGTTCGCGTTCCGCTGTTGCCGGCATCGATCCGGTGGCTGGCCGTCGTCACCGTGGCCGCGGTCATCTTCTATGGGTCGATCCTCGCGATTCCGCCAGAGACGGTACTCGACCGGGCCCGACCGTTCGCGCTGATCCCGATCGACAAGTGGCGACACTTCCTCGCCTACGGCGCGTTCGCCTACGCGCTGGCCTACGCGACCGCCGACTGGGACCGAAACGCCCGTTCGCTTGCCGCGCTGGTCGTCGCCGTGACCGTCCTGTACGGGGTGGGCATCGAGTTCGGGCAGTCGCTGACGCCGAACCGGTACTTCTCGGTCCTCGACGCCTACGCCAACGTGCTCGGTGCGGCGCTCGTGTTGCCGTGGTATCTGCTATCCAGGCGAGTCGAGTTCGTCCCTCTCGGAGCCCTTCTGGACAGCGAGACCGGCGAGAACGTCTGATCAGCGAGTGAGCGACGTTCGGCCGATCACTCGTAGCGGAGCGCGTCGATCGGATCCGTCCGGGAGGCGTTCCAGGCCGGGTACAGGCCGGCGAGCACGCCGACAGCGATGCCGACGACGATCGCGATCGCCGTCCACTCGACTGGGAACACCCACGGGATACCGATGTACCCCGCGACGGCGTACCCGGCGGCCAGTCCCAGTGCGGTCCCGAGGATCGCTCCGAGCACGCCGAGGATGATCGCCTCGACGATAAACAGCCCCAGGATGTCCCGACGCTGGGCTCCGACGGCCTTCATGATCCCGATCTCGCGGGTCCGCTCGGTGACAGAGACGAGCATGATGTTGGCGATGCCGATCGAGCCGACCAGAAGCGAGATGCCCGCGATGCCGACGACGAAGTTCTGCAGGAGATCCAGGACGTCCTGCAACTGGCCGATCAGCTCCGGGCTCGTCTTGAGTTCGAACGCCAGCTCCTGGCGTGCTGCCCGCTCGCCCGCGTCGGACTCGGAACTCGTGAGATACTCCTCCGTGACGCGTTTGACCTGCTCGATGTCGGCGTCGCTTTTCGTCGGGGCCTCGGCGACCATCGCGATGTACCGCGGCTGCTCGCCGGCGTTGGCGATAAACTGGAAGTCGGCGGGGATGTACAGCCGGGGCGACGGCCCGAACCCTTCGAAGGCGCTTCGGCTGTCGGAGTCCTCGAGGATCCCGACGACCGTCACGTTCACCTGCTGTCCCTGAAAGACGCCAAGCGTGAGCGTATCGCCGACGGAGACGTTCTCCTCGAACAGCCCGGCCATCGCCGGGTTGAGTACGGCTTCGATGGAGCCGTTTTCGATCGACGCGGACCCACCCGAGAACCGCCGCCCGTCGGCGATCTCCTCGTCGTCGAGATAACCGGACCCGGTCGCGATGAACCCGCTCTGTCTAGAGATCGTCTCGTTGCCGTAGGTGACTGACTGACCCGGAACCTGCGTGTAGACGTAGGCGTCGTCCACCCCCGAGAGGTTCGCGACTGCACCGGCGTCGCGCTGGGTGAACACCGGCTGTGCGCCGGAGAGCGGTCCCTGGCCGCTGTTCTCGGGCGGGGCCGCCCAGGTGTAGACGTTGCGCTGGTCGTCCGGACTGATGTCGCCGACGATCCCCTCCTGGAGGCCGGCACCCAGCGTGACGAACGTGATCACGGCAGCGATGCCGATGATCACCCCGAGCGTCGTCAGCGTCGACCGGAGTTTGTGGCCGCGGATCGACCGCCAGGAGATCCGGAGACTCTCTAGGAGGTTCATCGACCCACCCCCGACAGCTGTTCGATCCGCTCGATCTCGCCGTCGAGCAGGTGGACGATCCGTTCGGCGTGTTCGGCGATCGGCCGCTCGTGAGTGACCATCAGGATCGTGTTCCCCTGCTCGTAGAGGTCCTCGAACAGGCCCATGATCTGCTCGCCGGTCTCGGTATCGAGATTTCCGGTCGGCTCGTCAGCCAGCAACAGCGCCGGATCGTTGACCAGCGCACGGGCGATCGCGACCCGCTGGCGCTGGCCGCCGGAGAGTTCGTTCGGCCGGTGGTCGAGGCGATCGCCGAGCCCGACCGAATCGAGTACTTCGGCCGCCCGCTCGCGGCGCTCGGCACGACCGACCCCGCGAAACACCATCGGGAGTGCGACGTTCTCGCGGGCTGTCAGTCGGGGCATGAGGTTGAACGTCTGGAAGACGAAGCCGATGTCTTCACCGCGGATCCGCGTCCGCTCGCGGTCGCTCACCGTCGTCACGTCCTGCCCGTCGAGAGAGATCACCCCCTCAGTTGGTGTATCCAGACAGCCGATCAGATTCATCAGCGTCGACTTTCCAGACCCGCTCGGCCCCATCACCGCGGTGTAGGAACCACGAGGAATATCGAGAGAAACGCCTTTCAGCGCGTGAACGGGCTCTCCGAGACGATAGGTTTTGGTGATCCCCTCCAGAGACACCGCCGGGGACCCGATCTTCGTCGCCATACGTTCAGTCCGGACGCGGTTCCCAAAAACACGTCGCAAGAGCCGACCTGTGCCATCGGAAAACACCATCGCCGCCGCCGAAACAGCGTCAACTCGATCCGATATCCAATCTTTTTTCTATATCGCACGAGGGGGATCACCTGTATATGACCGCTATCGAACTGAGCGGCCTCACCAAGCGGTTCGGTGAGTCCGTGACAGCCCTCCGTGATGTCGATCTCAATGTGAACGAGGGGGAGGTGTTCGGCTTTCTCGGCCCGAACGGGGCCGGAAAGTCGACGACGATCAACATCCTGCTGGATTTCGTCCGGCCGACCTCGGGGACGGCCCGCGTACTCGGATTCGACGCCCAGCAGGACTCACAGGAAGTGCGTCGCCGAACCGGCGTGCTACCCGAGGGGTACAAAGTCTACGACCGATTGACCGCTCGCCACCACCTCGAATTCGTCATCGAGTCGAAGGAAGTGGACGACAGCCCCGAAGCGATCCTCGAACGCGTCGGACTGGCCGACGCGATCGATCGAAAAGCCGGCGGCTTCTCCAAGGGGATGAAACAGCGGCTCACCCTCGGGATGGCGCTGGTCGGTGATCCGGACCTGTTGATCCTCGACGAGCCGTCGACCGGGCTGGATCCCTCCGGTGTTCAGGACGTTCGTCAGATCGTCGACGAGGAGGCCTCCCGTGGGACGACGGTGTTTTTCTCCAGTCACATCCTCAGCCAGGTCGAGGCCGTCTGTGACCGGGTCGGAATCCTCCGACAGGGCGAACTCGTCGCGGTCGATACGGTCGACGGCTTGCGTGAGGCGTCGGAGACACAGGCGACGCTCCGGGTGACGGCCGACGGCGTGACCGACGATGCCGTCGAAGCGGTGCGGTCGCTGTCCGGCGTGTCGAACGCCTCATTCAGTGACGGCGTGTTGACTGCCTCTGTCGAGAACGGCGCGAAGATGGGCGTCGTGACCACGCTCGAAGACCACGGCGCGAACGTCTCCGACTTCGAAACGGAGGAAGCCTCGCTTGAAGAGCTGTTCATGTCTTACACGGGAGGTGAACGATGAGCTGGGTCGCCATCGCGCGCAAGGACTTCCGGGACGCGATCCGCTCGCGGATGTTCCTCGCACTGGCGATCGTCTTCGGGTTGCTCGCGGTCGCTGTCGGCGGCGCGTACGGGTATTTCGACGTCTTCCGTGACGCCGGCGCGACGAACCAGGGACTGTTTCTCGTGTCGTTCGTCTCGACGCCGGTCTCGCTGTTCGTGACGCTGACGGCGGTGATCATCGCTCACAAGGCGATCGTGGGCGAGCGAGACAGCGGCAGTCTCAAGATCCTGCTCTCGTTGCCCCACACGCGCCTCGACGTCATCGTCGGGAAAATCGTCGGACGATCGCTCGTCCTGGCCGTGCCGGCGCTTTTGTCGCTCGTCGTCGGCGTGGGCGTCGGTGCGGCACTCATCGGCGATTTCGCACCGCTTCCGTTGCTCGCGCTGCTCGCCGCGATGCTCGTGTTGATCGTCACGTACGTGAGCGTGATGGTCGGCCTGTCGTCGATGACCAGTTCGACCTCGCTGGCGACTGCTGGCGCAGTCGGGTTCTTCGTCGTCTTCGAGCTCCTGTGGGGGACGATCGGCCAGGTCGTCCTGCTCGTTCGTGATTACAACCCGATCGATCCGCCGAACTGGTATTTCATCTACGAGAACCTCGCTCCCGGCGGCGCGTTCAACACGATCCTCGGTGAAGTGCTCTCCGCTCTCGCGGAGACAGAGCAGACGGCCGAGGAAGCGGCGGCGATCGGCACGGGTTACGACGCCGCCTATGCGAGCCCCTGGGTCGCGGCGGCGCTTCTCCTGCTGTGGATCGTCGTCCCGGTCGCGATCGGCTACTGGCGGTTCGAAAACGCCGACCTGTAGGGAAATTTACTTCACACACCCGTTTGATGGGCGCACATGGCCGCGATCGAAATCAGTGGCGTCTCCAAGCGATACGGCGGCGTCACGGCCCTCCAGAACCTCGATCTCACGGTCGAGGACGGCGAAGTGTTCGGCTTTCTCGGCCCGAACGGGGCGGGCAAGTCCACGACGATCGACATCCTGCTGAATCACGTCCGTCCGACGGGCGGGTCGGCACGGGTGTTCGGCATGGACGTCCAGCAACAGTCAGTATCGATCCGGGAACGCACGGGCGTGCTCCCGGAGGGTTATGGGACACTCGGGCGGATGACCGGACGGAAACACGTCGCGTTCACGCTCGAAGCCAAAGACGTCGACGGCGACCCCGACGCGATCCTCGAGCGGGTCGGCATCGCCGATGCCGCCGGTCGGCGGGCCGAGTCCTACTCGAAGGGGATGAAACAGCGACTCATGCTCGCGATCGCGCTCGCCGGCGATCCGGATCTGCTGATCCTCGACGAGCCGACGACCGGCCTGGACCCTAACGGCGCACGCCGGATCAGACAGATCGTCCAGACCGAGGCCGAACGCGGGACGACGGTGTTTTTCTCGAGTCACATCCTCGAGCAGGTCGAGGCCGTCTGCGATCGGGTCGGGATTCTCAACCAGGGCCAGCTGGTCGCCGTCGACACGATCGAGGGACTGCGCGAGGCGACTGGCGCGACCGGGCAACTCAGAGTGACGATGGACTCGATCCCCGCGGAGCTGTCGGAGACGATCCGGGAGTTCGATGGCGTCGTGAGCGTCACCACCGAGGAGGGGACGCTCGTCGTCGGCTGTGACAACCCGACGAAATCGCGGGTCGTCCACCGGTGTCACGAAGCAGGGAAAGTCACCGACGTCGAGACGACGACGGCCTCGCTTGAGGACCTGTTCGTCACGTACACTGGAGGTGAGAACTGATGCGACGGCTTTTGCAGATCGCCCGCGAGGACGTCCTCGACGCCGCCCGCGATCGGGAACTGTACGTCATCGGCGTGGTGTTTCTCCTCGTCGGACTGGGCATCGGGTATTTCCTCGGCAACGCTTCCCCCGAGCCGCCGGACAACGCCGTCGCCCTGTTCACGCTCGGTGCGCTGACCTTCTTCGGGTCAATCTCGGCGATCGCCCTCTCGTACAACCGCGTCGTGGGAAAACGCGCGTCCGGCGAGCTTCGAGTCCTGTTGAGCCTGCCGTTCTCGCGGTTCGAGACCGTCTACGGGGCCTTTCTCGGCCGGTGGGCGATGTTGACGTCGCTGTCGGTCGGGACAATCGTCACCGCGGCGGCGCTGGCGGCGTTGCTGGGTGCGCCCGTCGCGGTCGGACCGCTACTCGCGGCGGTCGTGACCGTGGCGGCACTCCTCGCCGTGTTCACGAGCCTCTCGATCGGGCTCTCGGCTGGATCGGTGAACACGACCCGTGCTGCTGCGGGTGCGTTCGGACTCTTTATCCTGTTTCTGTTCCGGTTGTGGGAAGTCGCGCCGGCGGGCGTCCGGTACGTCCTCAACGGGTTCGAGCGGCCCGAGGGGCCGTCCCCGGCGTGGGCCGAGGCCTGGGGACAGATCGCACCGATCGCCGGCGCGCGCAACGCGATCGCCGATTCGTTCCCCGAACTGGCGGGCGTTCTGACTTCCTGGGCCCCGTCGACCGGCGACTCGACCCCCGTCTACGCCGAGCCTTGGTTCGGTGCGGTTGTCGTCGCCGTCTGGATCGTCGCTCCAGTCACGCTCGGTTACCTCCGGCTTCGAAAGGCCGATCTGTAGGGATACGTCGACCTCCTGTCTCTCGGCTTCGATCACCCTCGCTGTCCGGACGACCGTCTCATAGTGATTATTGTAACGCTTTACCG
>JBMCBU010000115.1:0-6349 GCA_048623335.1 Halapricum sp. | reverse complement strand
ACGCGAGTGCAACATTCATGACGCTGAACGCCGAACAGACGATAGATGCGACTAGACGACTTCATCGAGGACTTCCAGCGCGACGAGGCCGCCGAGAAGCGACGGCTTGCCGAGGAGAAGTCCTACGAGATCACCGACTACCTCGATGAGGTCGAACGGGAGTTCAAGCAGGCAGTCTCGGGCGACTCGCTGTTCGGCGCAACCGCCCCCGAGATTTTCGTCGGCCGCTCGTCGTATCCCAACGTCTCGACGGGCGTGCTCTCGCCGGTGACCGAAGGGGATCCGACCGACTTCGCGACCTCCGGCGAGTGGTACCAGCAAGGACTGGGCGTCTCTGCGGTTCTCCAGCGCCGGACTGGGCTGTTGAACGCTACTCGATCGACGAACGTGGACGTTCGCGACGTCTGGGACGGGTTCGTCGGCGTCCAGCGGGAAGTCGCGATCGCCGACCACCCGGTCGACGTCGAAGTCGGGCTGGACAGCGAACCCGACATCGATCTCTCTCTGTCCGACGTTGGCGCACCGACCGGCCCGCGCGCCAGCGCGGAGTCGGCCGATCTCGCGGAGAACCCCCACGTCCCACGGCCAGTCGAGAAGACGCTCGAGGACGACGACTGGCAGGCCGAGGGCGCGATGACCTACCTCTACCGCCGGGGATTCGACGTCTACGACATCAACACGATCCTCTCGGCTGGGGCGCTCGGCCGCGGGCGAGACCGACGACTGGTCCCGACGCGGTGGTCGATTACTGCCGTGGACGACACCGTCGGCCAGTACCTCCGGGGTGGGATCAGAAACGCTTCGACCGTCAGCGAGACCGAAGTGTGGTTCAACGAGTACATGGGCAACCGCTACTGGATCGTCCTGACACCCGGCCAGTGGGAGTTCGAACTCGTCGAGATGAAAGCCCCCGACAGCGTCTGGAACCCAGCCGGCGAGGCCTACTACCTGGCCAGCGCCCACGAGGGTTACGAGGGTCGGACGGGTTACGTCGAGGAGACCGCTGGCGCGTATTATGCCTCCCGGCTCGGCGTCCTGGAGCACCTCAAAGACCGGGGCCGGCAGGCCAAGTGTCTCGTCCTCAGGGAGGTCACCGACGACTACTGGGCGCCCGTCGGCGTCTGGCAGGTCCGGGAGGGCGTGCGCAACGCCTTCGAGGGCCAGCACGGCGAGAGCGAGAGCTTCCGGGAGGCCGTGACCGAAGTGACCGAACGACTCCCGATCTCGCTGGGCGCACTCCGGCGCAAGTCCGAGCTGGTCGCCGGCTTGCAGGCGAAACTGAGCGACTTCTAACGGCGCCGGATATCCACAGCCGTCGGGAACGCGAGCTACAGCCCGGTCGCCCACGACGCGAGATCCTCGATGACGGATCTGTTGACGGGATTCGCGAGGGCGTATTCGGTCTGTGTCGACGGTCCCTCGCCGTACTGAAAGAGGTGGTTACAGCCATCGTATAGTTCGAACGTGGTGTCCGGACGGTCGGCGAGTTCCGCCTGCCAGCGTTCGAAGTCTGCCGTGGGGGACACCTGGTAGTCGCGGTCGCCCTGGAGGACGAACGTCGGCGTCTCGATCTCCAGGGCTGTCGCCACCTGGTCGTACTCGTCGACACTGGTCCAGAGCGCGCCCGGATAGCCCAAGACGACATCGTCCTCCGCGTAGTCGCCGTCGCGGATCCGGTCGATGCGGTCCTCCCAGCGCTCGTGGACGGTAGCCATCGCGTCCCACTCGTACTCGCCGACGGTCGCGAGGTGCTCGAACTGCTCGAGGAAGATCTCGTAGAAGTCACGTGCAGGGGCGGAAAGCATCGCGATTCCAGCGAGGCCGCCGTCACGCTCGGCGATCCGGGGAGCTGCCATCCCGCCGAGACTGTGGCCGGCAACGACGACCCTGTCGCCATCGACGGCCGATGTGTCCCGGAGTTGTTCGATCGCGACCAGCGCGTCGTCGACGGTGATTGCGTCGAGCGTCCACTCCGCCGGGTCGAGCGAGTTCGAACAGGCGTGTGATCGGCGATCGTATCTGAGCACGGCGACGCCACGGCTCGCGAGCCCCTCCGCGAGGTCCTTGAACACCTTCGATCCACCGCCGGTGAGGTCCATATCCGCCGCGCCGTTCGGATCGCTGCCGTGAACGAGGACGACTCCCGGAACGCCGTCGCCGTCCGCGGGAACCGTCAGTTCGCCGTCCATCACACAGTCGTCGGTCTCGACTGTGGCCGCTTCGACCCGGAACGCGTCCGGATCGACGTACTCGGGTCTGTGGTACTCGTCGTTCACGAAGATCCCGACGATTGCGACCGAGTCCTGATCGTCGCCGAGCACTCGCAGAACGTGTGTCCCACGGTCGAACTCGAGTGAAAGGTCGACCGCGTCGAATCCGGACTCGACTGTCTCCTCGGTGTCGGCGATTTCCAGAAACGAGCCGCCGACGGCCGTGTAGCCGAGCCAGATCTCCTCGAGTCGGCCCGCCGAGAGCTCGGCTTGCGCGTCCGAGCTGAATCGCTCGAGTGCCGCCTCGAATCGACCCTCGTGCATGTCCTCGACGAGCACCTCGCCAGCAGAAACGACGTCCCCGGGCCGGTCAGTTTCGCCCCGAGTGGGCGTATTCGTGGGCGTATCGTCCGGGGTTTGTGTCTCCGTGGCGGTCTCTTCCGGCGTACCGCCGTCATCGCCACCGACACACCCTGCGATGGCAACGAGCGAACCTCCGGTTACAGTGAGAAACGTGCGACGGCGCATATCTGTCCTGTCGACCGTCGAATATTCAGATTGTCGGAAGCGGCAGTAGCAGTCGCACTGCCGACAGGTGCGTCCCGACCTGCGACGGCGTCACAGGACTTTTGTTCGTTGGTTGTGAGATTCGACCATGATCCCGGCCGTTTTGCAGACGTTCGACACGCCCGATCCGGGTGGTATCGATATCGCGTTCAGCCTCGGCAGCGGTGCCGCGAGTACGTTCCTGACGACGCTTCTGGTCGGTGCGATCCTGGTGGCGCTGGCCCCTGACTACACCGAAGGAAAGATATCGGAAGTGCGTGAGAATCCCGTCGGAGCGTTCGTCTACGGGCTGTTCGCTCTCCTCGCGCTTCTCGTCCTCTCGTTGATACTGTTTATCACGATCGTCGGGGTTCCCGTCGCTGTCGCGCTTCTCGTGGCTGCGATCGTCCTCTGGGCAATCGGGGCGGCAATCGCGTTTCTCGCGATCGCCGACAGCCTGGTCGGACACGACGACGGCTGGCTCGTTCCGCTGGTGCTCGCTGCGGGGATCAACGGCGGACTCGCGCTCACGGGCATCGGTGGGCTCGTGTCGTTCGTCCTCGGTGCGATCGGTTTCGGGACGGTGTTGCGAGGGCTGCTCTGATCGGGACGGACTGGCGCTAGGCTTTTGCCTGCCGCGCAGTGAGATTCGACAATGAGCCACAGCCGCAACGAGTCAGTCAGCGAGAGCGTCCAGATGTACCTCAAGGAGATCTATCTGCTCTCTCGGGACGGCGAATACGCCAAGACGGGTGAACTGGCCGACCGACTCGACGTGTCGCCGCCCAGCGTCACCGAGATGTTCGGTCGCCTCGAAGCGGACGGCCTGCTGGAGTACGAGAAGCGCCGGGGTGCGGTTCTGACCGGTGAGGGCGAATCCCGCGCGCGACGGCTCCTGCGCAAGCACTGTCGGATCGAACGGTTTCTCGTCGAGCACCTGGGCGTCGAGGAGGGGTTCCACGAGGAGGCGTGCCGGCTCGAACACGTCATGAGCGACGAGGTGGCCGACCGACTCGAGCGCTACGTCGACCTCGAGGACGACTGTCCGGACTGTTACGATCCCGACCGGCAACACTGCTCGAAGCTAGACGTCTAGAATCGCTCGGTGGTGGGTCAGGCCCCGTAGCCTTCACCCTCGATCGGGCCGCTGAACACCCCATAGAGGAACTTGAAGTACCACAGGACGACCAGCAGGACCGGCACACCGAGGACGGTCGTGAGGTTCAACGCCAGCGGCGAGACGACCGCCTCCTGGACGGTCAGGCCGCTCGGGGGGTAGATCGTCGGATACAACAGCAGGGCGACCAGCGCGCTCAACAGGACCGGCAGTGCCAGCGCGCTCGCAAGCCAGGCGCGATACTCGCCGCGTCTGGCCAGGACGATCCCGCCGACCCCTGCGACGACCGAGAGGACGACGATGACGGCCGCGGGCACCGAGAGGATCGTCTCGGCCGCGTTAGCCGGGTTGGTGAACACGACAGTCGCAAGCAGGACGACGACACCACCCAGGTACGCGAGCGTCGCGACGATACCGAAATCGCGCATCTCGTCGGCCAGTGCGGGCCCGGTCTTGGCGGCCAGAAACGCCGCGCCCGTCACGACCGAGACCGCGACCAGCCCGACGCCCGTCAGGATCGTCGGCAGCGACAGCGTCGCCGTGTCGAACATCCAGCGACCGGCGATCATCCCGAACAAAAGCGGCGCGAAGAGACTGCCGCCGATGAACGAGTAGTCACAGTAGCGCATCCAGCGCTCGTCGTCGCGCTGTTCGCGCAGTTCCGGACCGAGTCCCCGGAACAGCAACGCCAGCACGAATCCGAGCGCGAGCAGGTAGTGGTCAGAGAGCAGGTACGAGTAGACGTCGGGAAACGCCGCCAGCGTCATCGTCCCGAAGGCGATCACCCAGACCTCGTTTGCGTCCCAGACGGGACCGAACGCCGACAGCAGCGTCTCCCGGTCGTGGTCGTTGTCCTGGGTCGCATACAGCATCCCGATCCCGAAGTCGAAGCCGTCGAGGACGATGTACATCGTCAGCGCGAACATGACCAGGCCGAACCAGATCTCCGGCAGCGATCCGACGAGGTACGAGTCGACGGGCAACAACAGTTCAGTCATCGTCGCTCACCCCCGGGATCGGACCGTACCAGCGATCTCCGGACGATTCTTTCACGCCCAGATCCCGGAGTTCGTCCTGAATGAGCCACCGCAGGACGTACAGAGCGACCATGACCAGTACCACGTAGATGACGATGAATCCGACGAGCGTGAGCGTCGCCTCCGTAGCCGTCAGCGTCGTGGAAACCGCCTCGTTCGTCGTGAGTTCGTCCTGAATGACCCACGGCTGGCGGCCGATCTCGGTGACGTACCAGCCGGTGAGCAAGGCGGCGTATCCGAACGGCGACGCCATGATCATCGCCTTCAGGTAGCGATCACTGTCGGTCAGCCGACCCCGGTAGAGGAGGTACCCGCCCCACAGCGCCAGTGCGATGAACAGGAACCCGAGTCCGACCATGAACCGGAACGACCAGAACACCATCGCAACGGGCGGGTTCTCCTCGTACTCGTTCAACCCGAGCACTTCGGCGTCGAAATCACCTCCGCTGGCGAGGAACGATCCGACCCTCGGCAGGCTGATCGTAAAGAGGTTTTCCGCCCGCGGATCAGTCAGAGCAGAGGGATCCGTCGGGAACGCGAGCAGATGCAGGTCAGACGTGCCGGTCTCGTAGTGGGCCTCCATGGCCGCGAACTTCTGGGGCTGAGTGTCCTCGACGTGACGACCGTAGGCGTCGCCGTGAATGGCCTGCAACGGGGCCGAAACCAGCAAGATCAACACGGCGATCTTCAACGCCTTCCCCCAGGCCTCCGAGTCGTTTTTCTTCCAGACGATGTACGCGGAGACGCCGGCGACCAGCAGCGCGACCGAGATCACCGACGCGTTGATCATGTGGACGTACATCCAGGTCATCCGCGGGTTGAAAAACGCGGCGATGGGATCGGTCAGCTGCGCGACTTCCATTCCGTTTCGCATGATCATCTCGTAGCCCTGCGGCGTCTGCATCCAGGAGTTGACGACCAGGATCCAGAAGCCAGACAGCCAGGCCCCGAACCCGACCAGCACCGACGAGAGGAAGTACGTCCGGTCGCTGACCTTACTGCGGCCGAACAACAACACCCCGAGGAAGACGGCCTCGAGGAAAAATGCCATCTTCGCCTCGAAAGCCAGCGGGCCGCCGATCATCTCCCCGGCCACCGAGGAGAACTGCGGGAAGTTCGTCCCGAACTGGAAGCTCATCGGAATGCCGGTGACCGTCCCCATGACGAACCCGGCGGCGAAGACCTTTATCCAGAACGACCGAAGGCGTGTGAATCGCTCGTCGTCGGTTCGAACCTCTTTCCAGGTGAAGTAGACGATGAACGGTGCGAGGCCGATCGACAGGGCCGCAAACAGGATGTGAACGCTGATCGTCCACCCGAACTGCGCCCGACTCGCGATCTCGGGAGACAGCTGTAACGGCCCGTCGAGCAGCGACAGGGCGATCTCTCCTCCGACGAGTGACTGGGAAAGTACAGACATCCGTTTTCCTACGGCTCAG
>JBMCBU010000114.1:0-6470 GCA_048623335.1 Halapricum sp. | reverse complement strand
GCGGTGAACGGCGCGGCTTCCCGGCATGGGAATACCAGCTACGTTTCGCTGTTACTGACAGAAGGTTCCGACCCGTGGATCGTTCACAGTCCGTCGTCGATGTCTTCGAGGACGCGCTGGTGGAACTCCTGTAGCACCGCGGACTCGTCCTCGGCGAGCACGACGTCGCTGGCCGACAGCGTCGCGAGACCGAACGCCCTCGGCGTCGGCGAATCCACGTGCATCGCGTGTACCGCGAGATCGCCGGCACGCAGCGACGCCAGCACGTCCTCGATCGCATCGACGTTGAGTTTGTCCTCGAGGATCTCCCGGTAGGTCTCCTCGATGACGGCGAATTCCTCCAGTTCCTCGGCGAAATCCAGGAGCATGTCGGCGTTGAACTGCTGTTCGCTGGCGGATTTCTCATAGCCCTTGTAGCGTTTGAGGATCAGCAGCGACCGCGTGGCGTTGATCCGGAAATATCGCTCCAGCAGGTCCGTTCCCGCCAGACTCGCCCGGAGCTCTGCCCGCACCGAATCGGGATCGAGATCCGCGAACAGCCCCTCGATGTCCACCTTGCGATTCAGCGGCATCGAGAGCGTGCATCCGTTGTCGGCGACCGCGACCTGGACGTTTGCCGTCGCCTGCTGTGCGACGTGGTAGGCCAGCAGTCGCGAGAGGCCGTCGTTGAACCGCCGGCCATAGGTCGAGTGGACGTGATACCGGCGTTCGTACTCCCCCCGGTCGCGCACTTCCTCGATGACGAGTCGGTCGTCGGTCGCGACACTCTGCGAGCCGGCATACTGGACCTGTTCGTCGAACAGCCGCGTGATCGCCCGCACGCTGTGCTCGTCGATGGGGAACTCCCGGAGCCACGTTCGGACTGCCGGCTTCCCGCCCCCAGCCAGCCGTCCGAGCAGTTCCCGCTGGAAGGTGAGGATCTCCCGTCCGAGGTCGTAGCTCATCGGCAGTCGTTCGGAGAACCACGATGGGACGGTCGGTCGTGCCGACGTGCGATCGACGTAGACCTTCGAGCCGCGACGGTACCGGAACTCGAAACGCTCGCCCCCGAGGACGAACACGTCACCGGTTTCGAGCGTGTCCAGATACGCCTCGTCGAGTTGCCCGGCCCACTCCTCGCCGGATCGGGTGAACACGTCGCAGGTGAAACTGTCCGGGATCGTCCCGATGTTCGTCATGTAGATGACCCGGGCCATCCGTCCACGCTTGCCGATCAACGGCTCGCCCACGTCGAACTGTTCGTAGTGATGTTCGCCGTCGGGCGGGTCGTTCGTGTCTCGCCAGATCTTCGCGTAGACGTTTTTCTCCTCCAGGCCGGGATACTCGGCCGTGAGATACCGCATGAGTGACTCCCACTGGTCGTCGGTGTAGTTGCGGTAGGGATACGCTCGCGTCAGGATCTCGCGGATTTCGGTCTCCGGTCGGGGGCCGTTGATCGCCATCCCGTAGACCTGCTGGGCGGCGACGTCCCCCGCGTTCTCGGGGACGAACACCCGGTCGACGAACCCCTCCTCGGCCTTCTCGAGCATGACCGCACACTCGATCAGTTCGTCGCGATCGAGCGCGACGACGCGCCCGGTGACAGTCTCGCCGAGCTGGTGGCCTGCCCGACCGACGCGCTGGAGCAGGGCGGCGACGGACTTGGGCGAGCCGACTTGCACCACGAGGTCGACGTGAGGCATGTCGATCCCGAGTTCGAGACTGGTCGAAGTCGTCACCACGTCGATCTCGCCGGCCTTGAGCCGTGCTTCGATCGTCTCGCGACTGTCCTTCGAGAGGCTGCCGTGGTGAGCCCCGGAGTTGTCCTCGTCGTAGGCCTCGAAGTTCGCACGCAGGTTGTGCAGGACGCGTTCGGCCCCCGAACGGGTGTTCGTGAAGACGATCGTGTTGGTATGGGCCTGAATCAGCTCGTCGAGCCGCTCGTAGAAGCGGTCGGTCACGACCCCCGGGGGCGTGTTGATCAGGTCGTCGGTCGGTGTCGAGAGTTCGATGTCGAACTCCCGGGCGAAGCGCGCGTCGACGATCTCACAGTCGCGTGGCTCCCCGTCCGTTTCCGATCCAACCAGAAACTCGGCCATCGTCTCAAGGGGTTCGACGGTCGCCGAACAGCCGATCCGGGTGGGCGAGGCGTCGGCCATCGCTTCGAGTCGCTCCAGCGAGACGGCGAGGTGGGTGCCTCGCTTGTTCGCGGCGAGGCTGTGGATCTCGTCGACGATGACGTACTCGACGGTTTCGAGCTTCGTTTTGAACTTCGGGGAGTTGAGCAAGATCGCGAGCGTCTCGGGTGTCGTATTGAGGATGTGGGGCGTCCGTTCGAGCATGCGCTGGCGCTCGCTGTCCCCGGTGTCGCCGTGACGGATCGCGTGACGGATCTCGACGTCCTCGCCGCGCTCGTCCAGTCTCTCGGTGATGGCCTCGAGCGGGACTTCGAGATTCCGGTGGATGTCGTTGGCCAGCGACTTCAGCGGCGAGATGTACAGACAGTAGACGCTGTTGTCCAGCTCGTCCGCCCGGTCGCGAGCGAACAGCTCGTTGATGATGCCGATAAAGGACGCGAGCGTCTTCCCGGAGCCGGTCGGCGCCGCGATCAGGGCGTTCTCGCCCCCGTGGATGAGCGGGATCGCCTCCTTCTGTGGCGGGGTGAACAAGCCGCCGTTGTCGGGGACGAACTCGCCGAACTGTTCGGTCCACCACTCGCGGACGACTGGATCGAGCGACTCGAGAACCTCGGCGTCGTCGATCTCGACGGTCGCGGGATCGAAGGACACCTCCGTCTCCGCGAGCAGGTCCCGGGTACCCATCTCGTGGGGCGTTCCGGGCCGGAGCGACTTGTGCGTTTGGAGCGATCGATGCCACGACGTGACGAGCGGCTGTCAGTCGTCTGTCGATCAGGAAATGTGAATCGCCGGCTTGCCCGGCTCGGCCCTGCCAGCGAGGTCGTCCGCGACGGCGCTTGCCTCGCGCACCTCGACCGCCGCGTCGAACTCGTCTTCGAGCAGCCACGAGGCCCGCTCCAGTTCCGACCGCTCGGTCGGCCGCGAGAGGATCGGTTCCAGGCCCTCCCGCTGGAGCGATTTCGCGTATGACGCTGCGGCCTCGCCGTGCTCGCGGATCGCATCCTCGCTCATCACTGCCGAGAC
Organism: Halapricum sp.; assembly: GCA_048623335.1. Classification (GTDB taxonomy): domain Archaea; phylum Halobacteriota; class Halobacteria; order Halobacteriales; family Haloarculaceae; genus Halapricum. The sequence goes on along the minus strand of JBMCBU010000114.1, from coordinate 3,330 downwards.
GACCGACTCCCCGGAGGCTTCGCGAGCGATCTCGTAGGCGGTATACTTCCACTCGGGGGCGACGACCAGTTCGATCCGCTCGGGGTCGTCGATTCCGGCCGTCTCGACGATGTCGCGCACGTCGTCTCTGACGGTCGCGACGAGCGTCCGCTCGCGGTCGTAGGCCTCGATGTCGCTTTCGAGTGTCGGCCAGTCGGCCTCGACGATCAGCCCGTCGGCCTGGAGCATGTTCCAGCACTCCTCGGCCAGGTACGGCGCGACCGGCGCGAGCAACCGCAGCAGCGTCTTCAGACCCGCGCGGTACGTTTCGGCGTCGGGGGCGTCGTACTCCCGGTACTGGCCGAGCAGCCCCGTCAGCCGGCGGATCTCGTCGATCGCCTGGTGCATCCGGAAGCGATCGTAATCCTCGGTCGCGGCCGTGACCGCCCGGTCGAGTTCCCGGTCGAGGTATCGCTCGGCGGGTCCGTCGCGGTCTGCCAGTGCGATCCCCTCGGCGTACTCGTAGACGAGGCTGTATATCCGCTGTTGGAGGTCGTAGGCCTCGCCGACGTCCTTTGCCGCCCAGTCGAAGTCACGGTTCGGGTGGGCCGCACTCAACACGAACAGCCGCGTCGTCTCCGCGCCGTACTCGTGGGGCGCGATGGCGTTGCCCTCCGTCTCGGACATCTTCCGGCCGCCGTGCAGCACCGTCCCCTGATTGATGAGCTGGTCGACCGGCTCTCGATGGTCGAGCAGGCCGAGATCCGCCAGCGCGCGGGCGAAAAACCGGATGTAAAGCAGGTGCAACACGGCGTGTTCCTTCCCGCCGACGTAGACGTCGACCGGCAGCACCTCCTCGGCGAGGTCCTGATCGAAGGGCGCGTCAGCCAGCTCGGGCGAGAGAAAGCGCAGGAAGTACCACGACGAGTCGACGAAGGTGTCCATCGTGTCGGTCTCGCGCTCGGCGGGCGCGCCACAGTCGGGACAGGTCGTCTCCGCCCAGTCGGTCGCCTCCTCGAGGGGGTTGCCTCGCGTCTGGACGAACTCGGGCAACTCGATCGGCAGCTCCTCCTCGGGGACGAGCACCGGGCCACACTCCTCGCAGTGGACGATCGGGATGGGCGTCCCCCAGTAGCGCTGGCGGGAGATCAGCCAGTCCCGCAGGCGATACTGGGTGTCCGGCTCGGCGGCGTCGAGTTCCTCGACGACGTTCGCTCGGGCCGTCTCCGTCGAGAGCCCGGTGTACGCGCCGCTCTCTACGAGCCGTCCGTCGCCGGTGTAGGCCTCGCGTTCGAGGTCGATGCTCTCGGTCGCCTCGTTGCCCTCACTCGCTACGGGCTCGACGACCCTCCGGATCGGCAGGTCCATCGCCGCCGCGAACTCGTGATCGCGCTCGTTGTGGCCGGGGACGCCCATCACCGCGCCGGTCCCGACGTCGTCGAGCACGTACGCGGCGACGTAGACCGGCAGCTCCTCGCCGGTCGCGGGATTGATCGCTGTCCGGTCGGTCGCGACGCCGGCGACCTCGCTGTCCTCGTAGGTGTCGAGGTACTCGGCGACCGCTGGATCCTCGTCAGCCAGTTCCGTCGCGAGGTCGTGACCGGGGCCGACCGCCAGGTAGGTCGCGCCGTGGATCGTCTCGGGCCGGGCGGTAAAGACCTCGACCGGGCCGCCCTCCGCCACCTCGAAGGCGATCCGCGCGCCCTCGCGCTTGCCGATCCAGTTGCGCTGCATCTCGGTGACGCTGTCGGGCCAGCCCTCGAGGTCATCCAGGCCCGCGAGCAGCTCGTCGGCGTAATCGGTGATCGTGAACAGCCACTGGTCGAGTTCGCGCGTCTCCACCGGCGTCTCACACCGCCAGCAGACCCCCTCACTGCCGGGATCGAGGTCGACGCCTTCGGGTGGGTCGACGACCTGTGCGTCGGCCAGCACCGTCTCGCAGTCGGGACACCAGTTGACCTCCGCACCGCGGTAGTCGACCAGTCCCGCCTCGTAGAACTCCCGGAAGAAGTGCTGGTTCCAGCGGTAGTACTCCGGGTCGGATGTCGTGAGCTCCCGGGACCAGTCGTAGCCAAAGCCCATCGTCTCCATCTCCTCGCGCATCCGAGCGATGCAAGAGTCCGTCCAGGATTGCGGGTCGGTCGCGCGTTCGTAGGCGGCGTTCTCGGCGGGCAACCCGAAGGCGTCCCAGCCCATCGGGTGCAACACCTCCCGACCCTGCATGCGCTTGAAGCGGGCGTAGGCGTCCGTGATGGCGTAGTTTCTGACGTGACCCATGTGGAGGTTGCCAGACGTGTAGGGGAACATCCCCAGGACGTAGAGCGGATCCGCAAGCTCGTCGAGTTCGTAGACGTCCTCCTGGTTCCAGCGATACTGCCAGAACTCCTGTACGCTTTCGTGGTCGTAGGTAGATCCTCGGTGCATTGACATCTCCTCGTGGCGACCGGGTGTCGGTTCGTACCGGGGTTTCGGTGGAGTGGACCAAAACACTTCGGCCGCGGGTCCCATCAGACGGTCCCGATCAGGTCTGCGAGCAGGCGAACGAGAGGGAGCAACTGCCCCCCGCCGGCGTTGTACTTGCCGAGACCGTCCGCGTAGGCGGTGACGGCGAGCACCGAGAAGACGACCGTCGCCGCGGTCGCCAGCCCCAGCGTCACGGCGAGGGCACGGTCGAAACGGGCCGTGCGTGCCGACGCGACCGCACTCGCCGCCAGCATGAGCGCCGTCGCGAGCCCGACCAGCGCGTGCAACTGGAAGGCCTCTCCGAGCGCGAGGTCGAACCCGACGACGGTCGCGAACAGGAGTTGGCTCCCCAGCAAGACGCCACCGGCGACCGTCCAGGCGACCGTTGGTGCGTGCGTCTCGACGGCGCGACGAACGGGTGCGAGCCACGCGAGCGCGACGACGCCGAGCGCGTACAGCGCCAGGAGATACCGGACGGTGACCTGTGCGTGCAGTGGCAGTCGCTCGACGTACAGCAGGGTCAAAACCACCGCAGTGAGCCCGACCGCCAGCGCCGTCGCCGGGCCGGGCTGGCGAACGCGTCGCACGGACGGCCAGTCGCGACGTTCGAACGCGACCGACGACAGCCCGACCAGCCCGCCGAGGATCGGTGCCGACTCCAGCACCGAGAGGTTGATCGCCTCGTCGCTGGCCGGTGACGACCCGAACACGTAGCCGCTGCGGAGGAACGTCTGGACGAACTGGTCGGTCCGGGTCCAGACCGTCTCGACGCCGCCGACGAGCAACCCCGAGAACGTCCCGAGCGCGGCGGCGACCGCGCCGTAGAGCCCTCCGAGGGCCCCGAAGGGATCGAACGAACCGCCGTCGTCTCCCGCTTCTGGGCCCGTC
>JBMCBU010000113.1:0-6527 GCA_048623335.1 Halapricum sp. | reverse complement strand
GAGATCGACAGCGCGTTGACCATCGCGATCACGCCGCCGACGACAAAGGAGACGACGACGATCGGGCCGGCTTCCTGGGCCGCGACACCAGGGAGGACGAAGATACCCGCGCCGATCATCGTCCCGATCCCGATCGTCAGCGCCGAAACGAGCCCGAGGTCCTTCGCGAGTTCCGCGTCTGACTCACTCATGTCGATCCCCTCGGTATTGTGTCCGTATCACGACGCTAGTCCTCCTCATCGACGTTTGGAAGCGCGACGACTGGTATCGATGGTTCAGTAACCAGTTTCGTCGCCGTGTCTCCCGAGAGGAACCTGACGATCCGGCTCCCACCCCGTGGCCGGAACGCCAGTGCCGTCGCCCCGGCGTCTTCGGCCGCGTTGAACAGCGTCTCGACGAGGTCGGTCCCGTAGTGGATCCGTGCGTCGAAGGCCACTTCCGATGCCAGCCGGCTCTCGGCGACCGCCAGAAACTCCGCGGCGTCGGACTGGCGTTTCTCCAGCGGAGCCTTGTCGGGTGCGCCGCCGGCCTTTTCGACGACGTGGACGGCCGTAACCCGTTCGACGTCTCCCAGATACGGTTTGAGAGCGGTACAGGTCGCCCGTGCGTCCTCTTCTGTCGCGACCGGCAGGAGTACGTGATCAAGCATTACCATCGCTGATCACCCGCTGTTCGATACATATTTCTCCGTGATTTCTGAAAGAGGATAACCATGCCGGTCTGCTCTCAGACTCCGTCACGCACGGTCGATCGATCCACGATCTCGTGATGGAAATCCACTTATCGGCGGGAGGACAACACCGACGTCAATGAGACGTCCACGATCGAACGTAACGGGTGATCGGCCGTGCGTGTTGTGATCGTCGGCGCGGGCGAGGTCGGATCGTCTGTCGCCGCGAGTCTGGCTGACGACCACGAGGTCGTCGTGATCGACGTCGATAGCGAGCGCGTCGAGGCGCTGACCTACTCGCTGGACGTGCTCGCGGTCAATGGCGACGGCGCGGCTCTCGAGACCCTCCAGGAAGCCGGTGTCGACGAGGCCGACATGGTCATCGCCTGCACCGACAACGACGAGACGAATATCGTCACCTGCGGGACGGTCCAGACAGTCTCGGACGCGTTCACTATCGCTCGCGTGCGCAACACGACGTACCTCGATACCTGGGATCGCTCCGAAGGTGCGCTCGGCGTCGATCTGATGGTCGGGACGAACCTCATGGCGGCCCGGAGTATTGCTCGCGTGATCGGTCTTCCCGGGGCCGAAGACGTCGATCGATTCGCGGATGGGCTCGTCCGGATGGCCGAGTTTCGCATTACCGAGGACAGTCCCGTCACTGGAATGTCCGTCGCGGAAGCCGACACGTACGATTCGCTGACGTTCGCAGCGATCATCCGCGACGACGACGTGATCATCCCGAGTGGGGATACGTGTCTACTCGACGGCGATGACCTGGTCGTGATCGGCTCGCTCGAGAGCGTCAGCGAGTTCGCACGGTCGCTCACCCCCGGGGTGGACGACATCTCGGACGTGCTGATCATCGGTGGCAGCGAGATCGCCTTCGAAACGGCTGACATCCTCTGTGGCGAAGGCATCACGCCGCGGCTCGTCGAACCCGATGCGGACCGCGCCCGTCGACTCGCCGAAGCGTTGCCCAACGCGACAGTGTTCGAGAACGACCCGACAGATCAGGAATTTCTCACGCGTGAACATATCGACGACGTAGATGTCACAATCGCGGCGCTCGAGAGCGACGAAAAAAACCTCCTTTCGGCGCTGTTGGCCAAGCGTCTCGGTGCGGACCGATCGGTCGCTATCGTCGAAGACGGTGATTACTCCGATCTGTTCGAGGCGGTCGGTGTCGATGTCGCCGTCAATCCCCGCGAAGCCATCGCCGAGGAAATCACGCGATTCACCCGCGAACGACACGCAGAAAACGTCGCGCTGATCGAACACGATCGTGCGGAGGTTCTGGAGGTCGAAGTCGACGAGGAGAGTGTCCTGGTCGGTCGACCGATCCACGAGTCCGTCCGAGAACTACCGGATGGCGTCGTGATCGGGGCGATCGCACGCGACGGCGCTCTCGTCATCCCTCGCGGGGACACCATCATCGAAGACGGGGACCACATCGTCGTCTTTGTCGCCGAAGAGATCGTCGAAGAGACGATGCGAGCTATCTGAAACCATACGACGACCGATACACCAACCGCTGTTTCGACAGTTTGATACTCCGGACCGGATTTGCTAGCTTATATGTCGTGGCGCGTCGACTGGTCAGCGAGTGTTGGCCTTCTCGGCACTGGCCTCAAGTATCTCGCCGTGACGATGTTCGTGCCGCTGTTCGTCGCTGTGGTCTACGGCGAGGATATCTGGGTGTTCGCGCTCTCTATCGTTTTTGTCACGGCGCTCGGGTTCGGGCTCGAACGAGTCGACCCTGACCCGGATATCGGGCCCCGGGAGGCACTGGTGTTCGTCTCGCTGGCATGGCTCATGGCCGCCGCCGTCGGCATGATCCCGTATCTGCTGGCCGGATACGGCACGAGCTCGGCGCTCGCTGACCCCGTCAACGCGCTGTTCGAGTCGATGAGTGGCTTCACGACGACCGGGGCGACCGTGATGGGTGAGATCAGTTTCGAACAGCACTCCCACGCCCTGCTCATGTGGCGCCAGCTCACACAGTGGCTCGGCGGGATGGGGATCATCGTCCTGATGATCGCGATCCTCCCGGAAGTGGCCGTCAACGGCGCACAGCTGATGGCCTCGGAAGCGCCGGGGCCGGAACTCCAGAAACTGACGCCGAAAATCGCCGAGACCGCGCGCGTCCTCTGGCTGATCTACTTCGGGTTCACGCTCGTGTACATCGTGTTACTGTACGGGCTGCACGTGCTCGGGATGGCACCGAACATGGATCTGTACAACGCCGTGGCTCACGGGTTCACGACGCTTCCGACAGGTGGGTTCTCCCCGCAGGCGGATAGTATCGCTGCCTTCTCGGCGGCCGTCCAATGGGTCGTCATCCCATTCATGATCGTCGCTGGGGTCAACTTCACGCTGTTCTGGCACGTACTGAAAGGCGAAGCCGAGGTCATGTTCGAAAACGCGGAATTTCGGACCTACGCCGGAGCCGTCGCAGTGATGGCCGCGTTTCTCTCGATGCTGCTGGTTCAGGGTGCGGCCCCGCCGCTCGACATCGGCGGCGTCACGGGGGGCGTCAGCGAAAACACGTTCCGGCAGGCCGCCTTCCAGATCGCGTCGCTTTTGAACTCCACCGGATACGCGACCTCGAACTTCGCCCAGTGGGACGTACACGCACAGGTCTTCCTGCTGTTCGTGATGTTCATCGGCGGCTCGGCGGGCTCGACCGGCGGCGGCGTCAAGGTCGTCCGATGGCTGGTCGTGTTCAAAGCGATCCGACGCGAGCTGTACACTACCGCTAATCCGGACGTCGTCAGGCCGGTTCGGCTCACCGGCAGCGTCGTCGACGAGGACGCTGTCCGCGGGATCGCGGCGTTCACTCTCCTGTACCTCCTTCTGTTCGGGTTCTCCGCGGTGTTTATCGCGCTCGATACGGCCCGGATCGGGATCGAGCTCACGGCGTTAGAAGCTGTTAGCGCCTCTCTCGCCACGATCGGAAACATCGGGCCCGGATTCGGTCGCCTGGGGCCGTTCGGGAACTACCTGTTCTTCTCGGACGCCTCGAAGCTACTCATGACCGTTCTGATGTGGGTCGGGCGACTCGAGATCGTTCCGGTGCTCGCGGTGTTCATCTCGGTGTTCGATCGCAACCAGTGAGCGAGACGAGTCGCGTCACGCGCCATGCACTCGCCGCAACCCGGGGGTCTATTTACAAGCGGCCGTAAGGCTCGCGTATGTCGACAGGTGTCGTCCTGCTGAACTTCGGCGAACCGCCGACGGCCGACCGCGAGGCCGTCGTGGACTACCTCGAACGCATCTTCTACTCGAACATGGACATCGAGGAAGACCCCGATCTCACCCCGGAGGCCGCGCGAAAACGCGCCGGCACGCTCGCAAAACGTCGCGCACCCGGGTTGATCGAGGAGTACGAGGAGATCGGCGGCGGCTCGCCGCTGAACGAACAGGCCAGCGCCCAGGCCGACGCCCTGGAGACCGAACTCGAGGGTCGCGGCTACGACGTCGAGACCTACACCGGCATGCTCTACACCGAGCCGTTCACCGACGAGGCCGCCGAGCAGGCCGTCGCCGACGGCCACGACGAGGTGCTCGGCCTGCCGATATATCCGCTGTGTGGCCCCTCGACGACGAACCTCTCGCTTGATCACCTCGCCGACGGCCTCGATGAGGCCGGGTTCGACGGCGAGTTACACGAGGTCAGCGGCTGGCATCGCCACCCGACCTACAACCGATTGCGCGCCGAGAACATCCGCGAGTACGCCGAGAGCGAGGGGGTCGACCTGCACGACGAGGACACCGTCCTGTTTTTCTCGGCGCACGGGACACCCAAGTACTACCTGAACGAGGGCAGCCGGTACGCTCGCTACGTCGACGAGTGGTGTGCCGGAATGGCCGGGATGCTGGGGGTCGACGACTACGAGCTGGGTTTCCAGAACCACGACAACCGCAGCGAAGTCGCCTGGACCGAACCCGACGTCGAGGCGGCCGTCGAGAGCCTCGACGCCGAGCGAGTCGTCGTCGAGCCGGTCAGCTTCATGCACGAGCAGAGCGAGACGCTCTCGGAACTGGACATCGAACTCCGCGAGGAGGCCGAGGAGGTCGGCCTGGAGTTCTATCGCGTCCCGATCCCACACGACGACGACCGGTTCCCGTCGGTGCTTGCGGACCTATCCGAGCCGTTCCTCGCCGACTTCGACCCCGGATACTTCCAGTTCCGACAGTGTCACTGCCGGGACAAGCCGGGTACGATGTGTCTGAACGCGCCCGATCCGGACTGGGAGTGACACCAAAAACCGACGCGATCAGTCCGAGGTGGCCGAGGCCGGAATCCGACCGGCGGTCAGGCCGTCGAACGACTGAGCGAGCAGCGCGGGTGCACGGTGCTGGACGCGTGCGCCGCTTGCGGTGAGTTCCTTGAGTGGCTTGAGCGGCGCGAGATCGCCGATCAACACGCCGCCGACGAGCATCCCGTCTCTGAACGCGAGCCGCCGCCATTCCTGTTCGCCGTAGGTTCGTTCGACGTAGGCATCTCCGAGAGACGGGTGGCCGAACGACGCGATCGGGAACGGGAAGTGATTGACCGTATAGGAGGGCACGGACTCGAAGGGGTCGCCGCCGTCGTCTGCTAGCGCGTTCCTGGCCGCGAGTTCGCCCTGCGTGGCGGCGCTCTCCCAGGTCCCGTTCGAGAGGTGCGTCGAGAACCGCTCGTCGTAGTAGCGCGTGACGTCGCCCGCCGCCCAGACTGACTCGACACCCGTCCTGAGGTGGCTGTCGACCACGACGCCCCCATCGAGCGTCACTGGCGTGTCCTCGAGGAACGCCGTGTTGGGCTCCGTCCCGATGGCGACGCCGACGAAATCGCTGTCGTAGGCGCGGCCGTCCTCGGTCACGGTCTCAGTCACGCGCCCCTCCTGATCGGTTTCGAACCGCTGGACGGTCGTCTCGAAGACGGGTTCGACCCCGCGTTCGCGCAACGCGTCGTGGACGATCTCCGCGCCGGCAGGGGACATCGCACGCGCGAACCACCGGTCTTCCCGGATCAGATAGTGAGCGTCGACGTCCTGGGCGGCCGCGACGGCCGCGTAGTCGATCCCGAGCAACCCGCCGCCGACGATCGCGCCGGTCTCGGCTTCCGACGCCTGTTCGCGAATCCGGGCCGCGTCCTCGACGGTCCAGAACGTCGTGACGCCGTCTGCCGACCCGTTCGGGACCGGGAGCTGACGCGGCGTCCCGCCCGTCGCAACGACGAGTTCGTCGTAGGCGATGTGCTCGCCATCGGCGGTGACGACCGCCTTCTCGTCGGTCTCGACAGTCCGCACACGAGTGTTCAGACGCAGGTCGATCCCGCGCTCGTCGTACCAGGAGTGGTCGTGGATCTCGACGACGTCTCTCGGCAGCTTGCCCTTCGCGTACTCCTTGATCAGGATCCGGTTGTAGAGTGGTTCGGACTCCGCCGACAGTATTGTAATTGATGCACTATCAGTCTCCCCGGCGAGCGTCTCCGCTGCAGAACTGCCGGCGATTCCATCACCGATGATAACGTACGATCGGCCGCTTTCCTGGCGATTGTTCATACTGGACATAGTTGGAGGGGCTGTATATCCGCAGTCAGTCGTGAGCCGGTCTTGTCTGACACACTAACGACTACGGGTTAGATACACTTAAACGCAAGGTGAAATAAATATGCCTGTAATTGAATACTAATTTACTAGGATGAAGGTTGGGTGGGTGTGTTTGGACAATTGATCTTCTCTTGCGCGTGAACGCGGCGGAATCCCGAGGTTGGGATATCAGGGCTTGCAGTCCACCACCTCTATCTGCGGTTGGAATCCGCAGGAGAGGTCGTACAGATGGACTGTTGGCTGTGCCAACCAGC
>JBMCBU010000112.1:0-6549 GCA_048623335.1 Halapricum sp. | reverse complement strand
TCTGACGGCGGGCGGTCCCACCGGTACGTCGGGACAATAATCACGACGGTTCGCCAGTGGTATCGACGACGGAACGACCATTTATCTTCCTCACGGCCGAACCGTGCCACATGAAGATTTATACCGGCCGAGGCGACGACGGACTGACCGATCTGCGGGACATGTCCCAGGTGTCGAAATCGAGTCCCCGAATCGAAGCCTACGGGACCGTCGACGAGGTCAACGCGCTCGTCGGCGTCGTCAGACCCGTCGGATACGAGGACGTCGAGGCATGTCTGCGAGAGGTCCAAAACCAGCTACACGTCGTCCAGGCTGATTTCGCGACGCCCGAACCTGCGGAGGACGATCCGGTCGTCACCGAATCACACGTCGCCCAGATCGAAGACTGGATCGACGAGTTCGACGCGGAACTCGATCCGTTAGAGCAGTTCGTGCTCCCCAGCGGGTCCGAACCGGGATCGAAGCTCCATCACGCGCGGGCTGTTTGTCGGCGTGCCGAGCGCCGCGCGGTCGATCTCGCGGGGTCCCAGCCGGAGATCAACGAGCAAGCGATCGTCTATCTCAATCGGCTGTCGGACCTGCTGTTTACGCTCGCACGCCTCCTCAACAAGCGCGAGGGCAACCGCGAAGAGCACCCGACGTACTGATCGGGACTGATCCGCCACGCTCAAGCGTTCCCGGCCGACCGGAGCCAGCGCGACAGTCATCAACGGCTGCGGTCGTGACGACAGGGCTTTGGGTCCGCCCCTGCAGATGTCGAGCGACGCGATGCGCGACGCACACCCACTCGAGACGGCTGTCGGGATCGATTACTACGTCAGTGACGCCGACGGGATCGGCGGGCGACTCCGCCAGTCAGCCGAGCACTTCCAGGTCGAGGAGGTCGAAACGGTCGATCCGGAACCGCTCTCGGCCGATCCCGGCGCGTATCCCCACGTCCTCGTGCGGGCCACGCTGCGGGGGTGGGACACAAACGACTTCGCCAGCACGCTGTCCGATCGGCTGGGAATCAGCCGCGAACGGGTCGACTGGGCCGGCACGAAGGACAAGTACGCGGTCACGACCCAGCTGTTTACCGTCCGGAAGGGCGATCCCGACGCGATCACGGCAGTCGATCTATCCGGCGTGGAACTCGACGTGCTGGGCCGGACCGGACGCCGACTGCAGTTCGGCGACCTGGCGGGCAATCGCTTTTCGATCACCGTCTCGGACCCCGAGCAGATCGAGACGATCGACGCAGTCTCCGAGGAGCTCAGGTCGTTCGGCGGCGACGAGGATCGAGTCGGTGTGCCCAACTTCTTCGGCCAGCAACGCTTCGGTAGCCGTCGGGCGATCACCCACGAAGTCGGGCTGGCGATCGTCCGTCGAGCGTGGGACGAGGCCGTCCGGAGGTACGTCGCCAATCCGAGCGAGCGCGAGCGCGAGCGGACTCGCGACGCCCGGGCGACCGTCGAAGACTGCTGGGAAGAGCGCGACTGGCAGCGAGCGCTCGACGCGATGCCCGGGTACCTCGGGTACGAGCGCGCGATGCTCCAGCGACTTGCCGAGACCGATGGCGACGAGCCGGCGGACTTTCGAGACGCACTCGAAGCGCTTCCGTCGAACCTCCAGCGTCTGTTCGTCAACGCCGCCCAGTCGTACGTGTTCAACCGGATCTGTTCGGAGCGACTTCGTCGCGGGCTGGCGTTCGACGAACCGATCGAGGGCGACGTCGTCTGCTTTGCCGATTCGGACGCGCCCGAGAGGCTGAACTTGCCCGACACGAGCCGGACGCAGGAAGTCACCGGGCGTCGTGTCGGGACGGCACGCCGTCACGTCGAACGCGGCCGTGCGTTCGTGACTGCGCCGCTTGTCGGAACCGACACCGAATTCGGAAGTGGCGAGCCGGCCGAGATTGCACGCGACGTGCTGGCGGCTCTCGGCCTCGAACCCAGTGACTTCGACCTGCCCGGCGAGTTCGGATCCTCGGGAACGCGACGAGCGATGTTGGTCCGGACGTCTCTCGAGGTGTCGGGAGACCCGCCGACGTTCGAGTTCGTGCTACCGAAAGGCTCCTACGCGACCGTCCTGCTCCGGGAGTATCTGAAAGTTGACCCCGACGCCCTCGCGTGACGGTCGATCCGAATCGTCCGGCTTATTCGCGCGGAGCGCGAGGGTTCACTCGCATGGAGTGTCGGCAGTGTGCCTCGCCGCTTGAACGTCCCGGGGACTACTGTCTGGTCTGCCGGACGGCAAACACGGACGCGGTCGTGCTCGATCTCGACCGTGACCGGGCGCGGGTCGTCTCGCTGCTGGAGGAGTCGATCGTCGGCGAGCACACTGTCACGACCACGCCAGAGGACGACAGCGAGACGCAAGTCGTCGAACTCAGGAACTTCGCCGGGCTCGTGGCCGACGAGGTCCGGCGCAAGCGCCCCGAGGAAGTCTACGTCACTGGCGATCGCGAGGTGATCGAACGCCTGCGCGGGCAACTGCACTACCCCTTCTACCGGGTTCGCGCGGACGACCCCGTCGAACACGTGCTCGAACGGCGGGGCGAACCCGCCCTGGAGGTCGTCGACGCCGCGCCCGCGGAGAAACTCGGCGGCAGCCACTCGACGCTGATCGGCGGCCGTGACGGCAAACGGGCCATCCGGACGGTAGCCGGCCATCCTCACGTCAAGAAGGTCATCCCCGGTCCGATCGACGCCGGCGGCAGCGGCTCACGGACGGGTGTCCGCGCGAAGGCGACCCGGGCGGGCGAGGACGGCAACGTCCGTCTGCTCATCCGGGACGGTTCGAGCGTCCAGGAGAACCGCGTGGTGACGACCGCGGGTGATCGCCAGCTCGGCGAGCACGTCCGCGCCGACCTCAACGAGGCGCTCGTCGAGGCCGATTTGCAGGAGTGAGTATCTGTCCCGTCTGTCGTTTCCGTCTCCGTTTTCGGAAATGACGCTGGAAAGCCCTCGACTCGCTGGCGGTCGCTGCGGAGGATATCCTCGCGTCACTCGGACAGTGCCTCTCGCGGCGACTCCACTGCGACGCCAGCGAGTCTCGCCCTTCCATCCACCAGGCGGGTACTGCACCCACATCGCATCCTGTCCGCGTCGCATTCCGCCCGCCGTAGACGCACATTCCACTTGCCGCAGACGCGCATTCCGCCCGCCGCAGACGCGCATTCCGCCCGCCGCAGACCTGCCCTTCCCCGGTTCGCGCGACGAGACGCGCTCGCGGCCGCGATGGAGACAACCTGGCGAACGGAAAACGGCAGCATCGACTCCCGACCCCAACTCGCAGGACTTAAGAATACGCTGGCGCGAGAGTACGGTACTATGGCCGAAAAGAAGGGACGCACCGGGAGCGCGGGCCGGTTCGGTGCCCGCTACGGGCGTGTCGCCCGGCGTCGCGTCGCCGAGATCGAAGCAGAGATGCACGACGACCACACCTGTCCCAGCTGCGGCGAGGACCGCGTCGACCGCCAGGGAACCGGAATCTGGGAGTGTCAGGCCTGCGGCTACGCCTTCACCGGTGGCGCCTACCAGCCCGAGACGCCCGCCGGCACGACCGTCACGCGCTCGATCCGCGCGGCACTGTCCGAGGACGAGAACTAACTGTCTCCAGCCACAGGTTACAGATATGAGCTACAAGTGTTCTCGCTGCAAGCGCGACGTCGAACTAGACTCCTACGGTGGCGTCCGCTGTCCGTACTGTGGACACCGCGTGCTCCTCAAAGAGCGCGCCCCGGACGTCAAGGAAGTCGACGTCAAGTAGATGGACCACGAGGCCGTTTTCACTGCCGTCTACGAATCCGACGAGCACGCACGCCGAATCGAGTGCAGCGTCACGCTCGAAGCCGGCGACATCGAAGGCGATCGCACCCGAGCGTCCGTCGACCGCGACGGCGATCGCCTGACGGTCACGATCGAAGCGGCCGATCTAGTCGCACTGCGGGCCGGGATCAATACCTGGCTGTCGCTGGTCGACGTCGCCGAACGGTGTAGCGGCGTCGAAGCGGTCACAGCCAGGTGATCCGAGAGCCCCACCTCGCCAACCACTACTTACGCTACGGCAGCTGGAACTCGATCGCAGCCCCCTGTCCGAAGCCGACACACTCGGTCGCCAGCCCCAGATCGGCATCCCGCTTGTGCATCTCGTGGATCAGGGTCACTGGCAGGCGCGCACCGGACGCCCCGAGCGGATGGCCAACGGCGATCGCACCGCCGTTGACGTTGAACAGCTCGTCGTCGAAGCCCAGTTCGCGCTGGCAGTACAGCGTCTGGGCGGCGAACGCTTCGTTCAGCTCGACGAGGTCGTACGCCTCGGGCTCGCGCCCGATCCGTTCGCCCAGCTGGCGCACTGCCGGCACGGGACCGATCCCCATCTCGGTCGGGTCGACGCCGACTACCTCGTGTGCGCCCACGTCCGCCAGGACCGGCAGGTCGTGCTCGTCGGCGAACGACTTCGAGGCCATCAGTACGCCGGCCGCGCCGTCGCTGACCTGCGAGGCGTTGCCCGGCGTGACCGTCCCGTCGGATTTGAACACCGTCGGCAAACCGGCGAGCGTCTCACGGTCCGTGTCCGGGCGGATCCCCTCGTCGACCTCGACGAGTCCGTCGTCGGTCTCGATTGGGACGAGTTCGTCGTCGAACCGCCCCGAATCAGTCGCCTCGGCGGCTCGCTGGTGACTCCGAAGGGCGTACTCGTCTTGAGCTTCCCTGCTGATGTCGTACTTCTCGGCGACCGTCTCGGCGGTCATCCCCATCTGGAGCTCGCCGATGTTGTACAACTGGGCGAGTCGCGGGTGAACGTTGTGGGTGTTCTCGCCCATCTTGACCCTCGACATCGACTCCACGCCGCCGGCGATCACACAGTCACGCTGGCCGGCGGCGATGGCGTCCGCGCCGCGCATGATCGCCTCCGCCGACGAGGCACACCACCGGTTGATCGTCGTCGCCGGTACCGACTCACCGAGCTCCGAAAGCAGGGCGATCACCCGCGCGACGTTGTTACCCTGCTCGTCGCGCTGCTGGGCACACCCCCACAACAAGTCGTCCACGTCGTCGCCGTCCAGTCCCGTCGCCGCGAGCATCTCGTCGATCAACGGGATCGACAACTCCTCACTCCGGACGTCCGCGTACACGCCGTCCTCTTTGCCCTGGGGTGTCCGAACCGCCTGCACGATCACTGGCGTCGTGTCTGTCATCATCTATTGCTGGAGTACCACCCTGTTAATTGTTATCCAACCGGAACCGAATTGTCTGTTGTGGTAGACGTGAGTTTCTTGTCGGCGTCACTCCGAATGGGAGTATGGACGACAGCCAGCGAGAGTTTCTCGACGAGTTGCTCGAGACAGCATCACCGTCCGGCTTCGAGACGGCGGCCCAGCGCGTCTGGGTCGAGTACGTCTCGGGGTTCGCTGACGACGTTCGGGTCGACGATTACGGAAACGCCGTCGCGGTCCACGAAGGAAACGGAACCGAGATCGCGATCGCGGGCCACGGTGACGAGATCGGGTTTATGATCCGCGATATCACGGACGACGGCTATCTCAGACTGTCGCGTATCGGCGGATCCGACCGGACGGTCACGCGCGGCCAACACGTCACCGTCCACACGGACGACGGCCCGCTCAACGGCGTCGTCGGGCAGACGGCCATCCATCTGCGGGACCGCGAGGACGAGGGCATCGAGGACGTGGCCGAACAACACGTCGACATCGGCGTCGACGACGGCGATGCAGCCCGCGAACGCGTCGAGATCGGCGATCCAGTCACCTTCGCCTCCGGATTGCGGCCGCTTGCCGGCAATCGACTCGCAGCCCGAGGCATGGACAACCGCGTCGGGATCTGGACGGCCGCGGAGGCGCTGCGACGGGCCAGCGAGCGCGGCGCTGGCGCGACGATATATGCCGTCAGTACCGTCCAGGAGGAAGTCGGACTGAGGGGGGCGAAGATGATCGGATTCGATCTCGATCCCGACGCCGTCGTTGCCGTGGACGTGACACATGCGACGGACACGCCGGGCGTGCCGGGCAAGCGATCGAGCGGAGTCGAACTCGGCGACGGGCCCGTCGTCGCCCGCGGGAGCGCGAACCACCCACGACTCGTCGAGGCACTTCGCTCCGTGGCCGAAGTCGACGACATTCCCCTCCAGCTCGAAGCCACCGGGATCAGGACCGGGACCGACGCCGACGCCTTCTACACCCAGCGCGGTGGCGTCCCCTCAGTGAATCTCAGCCTGCCAAACCGATACATGCACACGCCGGTCGAGGTTGTAGACACCGAGGACCTGGACGCGGCTGCCGACCTGCTGGGCGCGTTTGCCGCATCCGTAGACGAGTTCGCGCCGTTCTCCATCGGTCTGGACGAAGAGTGATCCGGCTGGTCCGACGTTCGCCGCCGATCGCTCGGAAAATAACCGAGTCTGAAGGAACGCGAACCACGGTCGGAGCGACGTTTCTCCCCGGTTCAAATCCGCTGGCGGCAGCTATCGAACTCCGGGTGCGTCGCGAGAATGTGGGGTCGGAGGGATTTGAACCCCCGATCGACTGATATCTCCGGTGAGACGCCT
>JBMCBU010000111.1:0-6572 GCA_048623335.1 Halapricum sp. | reverse complement strand
GCTGCTTGAAGAAGAACTCACCGAGGTGGGTACGAATTAACTGGCAGGTCTACTACCAACCCCCCGGACGACAAACGCGGCGTTTACGGGCCAGGGCCGCGAGGTGCAGATATGCTCCTCACGCTGGAAGGGATCGACGGCAGCGGCAAGACCTCGGCCTGGGAGGCGCTGCGGGGCGCCGGGCTAGGCGTCGAGACGACGTTCACGCGCGAACCGACCGACTCGTGGTACGGCGAAGCCGTCGACCGCTCGATCGCCGACGACGACGCCGATTCGCTCGCTGAGCTGTTCCTCTATACGGCCGACCATGCCGATCACCTCTCGCGGGTCGTCCGGCCCGCACTCGGCCGCGGCGAGGTCGTGATCTCCGACCGATACTCCGATTCGCGGTACGCCTACCAGGGAGCGACGCTGTCGGACTACCCTGGCCTGGCCGACCCACTCGAATTCGTCCGTAAGGTCCACGAGCCCTGGACGCGCCCGCCGGATCTGACGATCTATCTCGACGTCTCGCCGACCATCGGAGCCGAGCGGGCCGGCGCGACCAACAAGTTCGAGCAGACCGAGTACCTCCAGTCGGTCGCCGAAAACTACGAGCGGTTGATCGAGGGCGAGCCCGAGCGGTTCGTCCGGATCGACGCCGAACGGCCGTCCGACGCCGTCCAGCGGGACGTTATCGACGCTGTTCGTGATCGGCTCTGATTGCCGTGTCCGATCGCCGCTACGCCAACTCGCTCGCCAGCCACGACGCGACCGTCCCGGCGATCCGGTCGCGCTGGCCGACGAAGAAGTGGTCGCCGCCGACGCGTTCGACGGTCGCACCGCGTTCGCGAGCGGCGTCGACGACGCGCTTCCACTCGACGGTCGAATCGCGCTCGCCGACGAGCACCTGTAGTGGCATCTCGACGTCGGCCACGGCGGCCACGACGTCGCGATCGCCGACCGTCGACGCGGGCGCGAGCACCGAGAGCGCGTCCGGCTCGGCTTCGAGTGCGGCCAAAATCGCGACGCCGCCGCCGAAACTGTAGCCGAACAGTCCGACGCGGTCGTACCGCTCGCGCGCCCATCGGCAGACAGCGACGGCGTCGCGCACTTCGCCGATTCCCTCGTCCCAGGAGCCGTAGTCGAACCGCAGCGTCGCGATCGAGTGCTCGGCGAGCGCGTCGGCGACGGCGGTCAACCGGCTGTCCGCCCGCGAACCCCCCATCTGGGGGTGGGGCGGGCACGCGACGACGATCGACCGCGCCTCCCCGGGGCCATCTCTGACGGCACGAACGTCACGACTCCCCGATACCGGGACGTAATCTGCCATATCGGACTATCGTCTGACGATCACAATAAGCCATATGTGAACCGTCCTGTGGTCCGGAGGTGTAAGAGATTTAAGGGTGCCCACACCCAAACGGCGGGTATGGGAATCATCTCGCGCGCGTCGTACATCATCCGGTCGAAGGTCAACAGCCTCCTCAACCGGGCGGAAGACCCCTCAGAGACGCTGGATTACTCCTACGAACAGCTTCGCGATCAGCTACAGGACGTAAAGCAGGGAATCGCGGATCTGACGACCCAGAAAAAGCGCCTCGAAATCCAGAAGCGCCGGCTCGAACAGAACGTCGAAAAGCACAACGACCAGGCTCGCGAGGCTGTGCGGCAGGATCGCGAAGACCTCGCTCGGAAGGCACTGGAGAAGAAAAAGCAGAAGATGAGCCAGATCGAGCAACTGGAGACCCAGATCAGCGACCTCCAGCAACAGCAGGATCGACTCGTCGACCAGAAGAACACCCTCCAGGGCCGGATCGAGGAGTTCCGGACCAAAAAGGAGACGATGAAAGCCCGCTATGAGGCCGCCGAAGCCTCCTCGAAGGTCAGCGAGGCGATGACCGGTGCCGGCGAGGAGTTCGAGGACGTCGGTCGAGCGATCGAGCGGGCCGAGGAGCGCACTGAGGACATGGAAGCGCGTGCTCAGGCGATGGACGAACTGCAGGAAAGCGGTGCACTAGAGGACGTCATCTCCGACAAGGACCAGATCGACCGGGAACTGGAACAGCTGGGCACCGATGGAGAAGTCGACGCCGAGCTGGAAACGCTCAAATCAGAGATGGGCAAGTCCGGGACCGAGAAAGAAACTACAGGCGAGACGTCCGAGGACGAGGCTGACGAACCCGTCGATTCGGACGCGGTCGACGTCGAAGCGGAGATCGACCAGTCGGAGGTCGAATCCGAGCTCGAGGACCTCAAGCAAGAGGAGACCGAGTCGACGTAGCGGTCGTCGATGCGAGCGAGCGCAAGCGGTGTGCCCACATACAACTATGATGGGGGCGGCCGAAGAGACGAGTGATGTACGATCACATCCTCGTGCCGACCGACGGGAGCAAGGGGACTAGGGAGTCGATCGATCACGCGAGTACGATCGCCCGGAACAACGACGCGGTCGTCCACGTCCTGTACGTGCTCGACGAACGACTCTATCGGGCCGCCTCGAAAGACACCAAAGACGAGGTCATCGCGTCACTCCAAGAGGAAGGCGAACACGCGATCGACGAGGCCGTCACTCAGATCGAGGACAACGGAGCGGAGGTCGTCACCGAGCGACGGCGCGGGATCCCCTACAAGTCGATCCTGGAATACGCCGAGGCAGAGCCGATCGACATGATCGTGATGGGGACCCACGGCCGAACGGGACGTGATCGGATCGCGACGCTGGGTAGTGTCACCGAGCGGGTCGTCAAGAACGCCGACGTGCCGGTGCTCGTGGTCGATATCGACAGGGAGTAGCGACGCGCGAGCGGTTGGGGGCGATCCACAAGCGTTTTCTCCCGGCGACACGGCCGGTTCTGTAATGACTGGTTACACCGCGACGGTGACGGTACGGCTCAAAAGCGGGGTGCTCGACCCCGAGGCCGAGACGACCCAGCAGGCACTGGAACGGCTCGGATTCGAACTCGAGACGCTCCGATCGGCCGACCGATTCGAGATCGATCTCGACGCCGAATCGACCGGAGACGCTCGCGAGCGGGCCGAGGAGATGGCCGAGCGGCTGCTCGCCAATCCGACGATCCACGACTACGAGGTCGACGTAACCGAACGATGACGCTCACATCGATACTACAACTCGACGATGCTTTCGGGGGGTGGTCACGGTGACGATTGCCGTGATCCAGTTCGGCGGGAGCAACTGCGATCGAGACACCGTGCTGGCACTCGATTCGCTCGGGATCGACGCGGAACTCGTCTGGCACGAGGACGGCCTGCCCGAAGACGTCGACGGGATCGTCCTGCCGGGCGGGTTCTCCTACGGCGACTACCTCCGGGCCGGCGCGATGGCCGCCCACTCGCCGATCATGGGCGAGGTCAGGGAGGCGGCCGAGGCGGGGACCCCGGTGTTGGGCATCTGCAACGGCGCGCAGGTCGGCTGTGAAGCGTCGCTGACGCCCGGCGCGTTCACGACCAACGAGAGCGCACGCTTCCAGTGTGAACACGTCCACGTCAGAGTCGAGAACGCCGACACGCCCTGGACGCGGGCCTACGAGGAGGGTGACGTCCTGGAACTGCCGATCGCACACGGCGAAGGCCGTTTCGAGATCGAGGATGATCGACTCGAAGCGCTCGAAGACGACGATCGGATCCTCTTTCGATACTGCGAGCCCGACGGGACCGTCACGCCCGAAGCGAATCCGAACGGCTCGAAACACAGCGTCGCAGGCGTCATCGGCGAAGAAGGCGCTCACGTGGCCGTCCTGATGCCCCACCCCGAGCGGGTCACGCTCGCGGACATCGGTCCGACCGACGGACAGGGCGTTCTCGACGGCTTTCAGGCAGGCTAGGGATACGTTGGATAGTGTCGTCGAAAACGGTCCGTGTGGACCGAGTGTACCATGGCGGGCAGTCGCAACGACCTACCGCCGTCCTGACGGAGTACCCGGGTGGTTTTGAGTGTCACGGATCGGGCGATATCGACAGGGGCAACTGGTCGGATCAGTGCCGGTGGACAAAGGGGAGCGGGGCCATGGAGCGCGTGACAGTGGTCCAGGCCCCGTACGTTCAATCACGGGCTCTCAAGATATGAACGTCAGCCTGCCGGAGTGAAAGTGAAAGTGATCGATTCGACCGCTCACGACCGTCGAAGGGCCGGGAGCGCTTGCCGTATCGATTTGCGTTTGAGGAGCGCGAAGCCGGTGAATATCGCGGCGAACCCACCGAGCGTCGAGAGAGCGATCGTCTGGCCCAACACGAGCCACGAGAGGCCGTTCGCGACGACCGGTTCGGCATAGCCGACGAGGTTGATCTCCGTCGGTCCGAGTCGATCCAGCAGGCGAAAGTACAGCGCGTAGGCGAACGCACCCGAAACGACGCCCAGGTACACGAGCGCGAGAGCTGTCGATGGCGTTGCCGACGCGAGCGAGGCCGTCTCACCGCGAAGCGGGCTCGCGAGGTGCAAGAAGACGGCCCCGCCGAGCATCGCCCACGCCTGCACGGTCGAAAGCGGGAGGTCGACGTCGATCGGGCGCGACGCGACCGTCCCGAAAGCAAAACTCGTCGATCCGAGCAAGACGATACCGATGCCCACCGTGTTCGTATCGACGAGCGCAGTCGGATCGGGGTCGGCCACGAGCACGACACCGATCATCGCGGCGAGAAAGCCCAGTGCGCCCACGCGATTCGGCGGCTCCTCGATGCCGAGTGTCGCCGCGAAACCCGCCGTCAGGACGGGACCGAGACTGATGACAATCGACGCGACCGCCCCCGAGACGTAGTCGATCCCGATGTAGATCAACGCGTTGTACGCCCCGAACATGAACAACCCGAGAAAGGAGACCAGCAGCCACTCCTGGCCGGACCGGGGTCGCCACCGATCCGTCATCACGGCCGCGTATCCCAGTACGAGCAACCCCGCAACGTCGTATCTCAGCGCCGCGAACAGGACCGGCGGCAGGTCCCGAAGCCCGATGTCGATCGCGACGAACGATCCGCCCCAGAGTAGCGAAAGCAATCCGAACAACAACCCTGTTGTTGGTATCGAAATCCAACGTCTCGTCGAATACATGGACCTGATTTGAGTTATTCTCGGGCCAGCTATTAAGACTTTCTCTAACGAAGTCGCATTATCCAGAATTCTTCTTCTATTATACCATATTAGCTGTAGATATCTACAATAATATCCGCAGTACTGGATTCTATTCGAATCACTATGTCCACCGTCTGATACCCGAGATTGATGAGGGTAAGTGCCGAACGGACAGACGAGATGGACGAGCGCGACCTTCGCATCCTGAAAGCGATCGCGGAGTTAGGAACGGGAAGTCCGGACAAGCTACACGAAGAGACGGGGATTCCGGTCTCGACGATCCACTACCGACTCCAGAACCTCCGGGAAGATGGCGTCATCGAGAACGACCTCTACGATTTCGATCTCGCGCAGCTTGGGTTGGACGTCACCGTCATCGTCGAGGTCCTGTCGGATTACAGTGACCACCACGACGACGTGCTGGCGAAGGTACAGGAGATCGAGGGCGTGACACAGGTGTTCTCGACGATGGGCGAGACGGACTTCATCGTCATCGCGAGACTTCCCGGTAGCGACGCCGTCGAACGGCTCATCAGGGACTTCGAGACGATCGAGGAGGTCGACCGGACGAACTCGACGTACGTGATCTCGACCGACAGGGAGTTCACCCGCGGCATCGAGAGTTACAGCCTGGAGACGCTCGTCGAGGCACTCGTCGAGGACTAGGTCGAGACCATTATCGCGGTCGGTGCAGCGACCACAGCCGAAAGCGGGTACAGGTGCAGATCGTACCGCCGCGTCTCCGACGGGATCAGAGAACTCGCTCCGCGAGAACGGCGCGTACGCGCAGATCTAGTTGTCGCCGTTGTCGTGTGACCGGCGGCGATCTTCGACGTGGGGTTCGGGCGAGACGAACAGACACGAAAATCGGAGGCGAGCGTATCATCACTGCTGCTCGAACACAGCTGTACCGGGCTGCTCTCAGCGCGCCAGCGGCAGGTTGTAGCCGGTCTCCCGTTCGACGACGGTCTCCCAGGTCAGCTCGCAATCACAGGACACCTGCCCGAAGACGCTGGGGTCTTGCCGGAGGTTGAAGTCCTTGATCGCCGTCTGGACGCGGTCGTCACACTCCCCGCAGTTGTGCGGGCCGCGATCCGAGCCGTGGCCGACCGGGTCGGAGACGACGATGACGTCCTCCTCGGCCGTGGCTTCGAGCACTTCGGCGACGCTCCAGAGCCACGGCGGCCGGTAGCCGTCCCCGAAGTACAGTTGCTCGACCTCGGTGTAGCGCTGGACGTTCGTCGGGTTCATCGAGACGGTGTGACAGCCCTCGACGGCCGCACACCGGCGGATCGAGGATTTCATATCCTCGATGGCTTCCGATTCGCTGAGGAACGGGGGCTTCAACAGGAGGTAGGCTTTCACGCCTGCGCCGGCGTCCTCGGCGGCGGCGTCGGCTGTTCGGACCTCGTCGGCGGCGTCCTCGAAGTCCGCGAAGTCGAAGTACTTGTTGACGCAGTCGTGGCGGATCCGATCGGTCGCGGTTTCGAGGCCGACGGCGACGTCG
>JBMCBU010000110.1:0-6594 GCA_048623335.1 Halapricum sp. | reverse complement strand
TGTCCTCGTACTCGTGGGTCATCGAGACGTTCGCCGCGTCGATGGTGATCCCGCGTTCCTGTTCGTCCTCCTCGGTGTCCATCATCAGCTTCGTCGCCTCGCCCTCGTCGGCGATCATGCCGGCACCGGCCAGCAGGTTGTCAGTCAGCGTCGTCTTGCCGTGGTCGACGTGAGCAGCGATGGCGATGTTCCGGATGTTCTCCGGTTTGTCCATCAGTGTCTCACATTCCTGAACGATTTTCTTGCGTCGGCCCATTATGCGCGACTCTACCGGAAGGAGAGTCAAAAGGGTAGTGTTTCGGCCTGAGTGCGACAATTTGGAGCACGAAGGCCGAAGCTCGAAAGAGAGCGACTGGATAGGAGCGATCTTTCGGTGTTTCCGCACGAGCGTGGCAGAGACACGCGAACCTGGAGACCCGGCAGGAAGCGAGCCTCTCGAATGATCCAGCGGCAGTATGACTATCATTCGGTTCTCACTACCGAGTATGTCCGACAGTCGGAACATCCATCTGCAGGAAGCCGGCGAGGAGTGGATAGCTGTCGAGGAAGACAGCGAGCCGGTCGGACGGGGTTCGACCGCACGGCAAGCGCTCGCCGACCTCGAATCCAACCTCGGCGAGAACTTCGGCGAGTCCACGAGAAGGCATTCGGGACAGCAGGCGAGCCAGACCACCGGCGAATGGTTTCCGACGATCTCGCCGACGGTCGAACTGCTGTTCGCGATCGCAGCGACAGGAGCCGGACTGCTATACCTGCTCGCCGGGAACGTCGGCGGTGGGCTCCTCGTCGCCATCGGACTCGCGCTTGCAATCCGTGTCGTCTGGATCGAGTACGGCCTGTTCGGCCCACAGTGAGTACCGCAACGCGAAGCACCGGTGTCAACTGCCTCGTGGTCACGTGGTTCGAGACGCGGAGCGTCTCGTCATCACCGAACGCTCCGATTTCCGGGCGACCCCGTGGCATCCGCCTCGGACTGCCGGTGAACGAACGACGTCGTGCGATCGACCTGGAACAGACGCAGAGTAATCTCTATACGTCCCCACACCTTGTGAACGACACACATGGACATACGGGTCCAGGGGAGCGGCCCGGAAGAACCGTTTCTCGGGGCGGCGAGTCTCTTCGAGACCGAGCACGACCTCCAGCGGCCGGTTGCCGTCGAGATCCGGGCCGACCCCGACGAGCGAACCAGGGTGAGCCACGGCGACGACCTGCATCGATTGATCATCTCCAAACAGGCGGCGACGAGCGCGATGGCTCGCGAGCTCGCCTTACACGAGCTTTCGCATATGCGCCAAAACGAGCGAGAGCATCCTTCGCACGTCCAGTCGACCGACGAAGTGCTCTTGCTGGCGCTCACAGGCAGAAGCGTCGAGCGCCGAAAGGTCACCCACTGCTATCAGATCGCCAATCACGTCAAGGACATCTACGCCGACGACCTCTGGATCGACCTGGCCCCGACGGACAAACTCGTCCGGTTCTTCGAGTCGACGCTCGCCGCCGCGCTCGCTGACCGACCCGTCGACCCCGCACCGGCCTGGACGCGGTGGACCCCGGCGTCCGATCCCGATATCACCGCGGTCAACGCCGCCTTCGCGCTGGCACTGCTGGAGCGACACGACCTCCTCGAATCAGACCATCAGTTGTACGACCTCGCTCACGCGGCCGCACGCGACGCGCCAGACGTTGACCTGGAGCAGTTCAAACGCCGGTTCCAGTCGCTCGATCCCGCCCCAGACGCGAGCACGTACCGCAAGTCGCTGGTCGAGTTGACCCGCGAGTACGCACTCGAAGACCGGCGAGCGGCCGACTAGCCTGGATCGACCAGAGACGCTCGATACTACCGTCCACACGACGATCAGCCCAGCTTCACGAGGACGTCGTCGCTGTCCCTCGGGAACGGATCGTCCGCCCGACCATCCCGGTTTGATGTGATCGCGTAGAGTTCGCCGTCGAGTCCCCGTTCGAGGTGCCGAACGCGGCCGAGTTCGTCTTTCAGGACGGCCTGTACGGTTACGGTATAGGCATCGTCGGTGTACGCGCCGTCGTAGCGCGTGCCGCTCTCGACCGGCGGAAGCGTTTCGCCGGGCGGCGTCAGCGTGGCGACGTGCACCCGCTGGCTGTGTAGCCCGCCGACGAGCAGTCGATTGGACATTCCCGGCACGTCCTCGCCGGTATAGAACACGGCCCCAGTCGGGGCCCAGGAGGGACGCGGGCCGGAGTTCGCCAGTGGCGGATGGATCCCGGCCGCATCGAGATACGCATCGCGGGTGCGAACGTCCGGCCACCCGTAGTTCGCGCCGGCTTCGAGCCGATTGAGTTCGTCCCGGCCGTCCGGCCCATGCTCGGTCACGACGGTCGTTCCGTCGGGTAGCCAGACGATCCCCTGCGGGTTTCGATGGCCATACGTGTAGACGCGTGGATCGCCGTCGTGGCCGGGACGATCCGGTGGCGGGTCTCCAGTCGGGGTGACCTTGAGCACGGCCCCTGACAGTGTGGACGGATCCTGTGCCGTCTGTGCCTCACCGGCGTCACCGCAGGTCACCCACAGGTACTTCTCCGGCCCGAACGCGATCCGCCCTCCGTTGTGGATTCCGCCGGCCGGGATGTCACCGATGACGACGGTCTCGGTACTGGCTGGGTCGTCGGCCTCGACGTCGAGCGCGACGACCCGGTTTCGCTTCCCGGCGTCGGTCTCGGCGGTATAGTAGACGTAGACCACCGGCGGGTCCGGATAGTTCGGATGAACAGCGACGCCAAGCACCCCGCCTTCGCCACCTTCGACCCGCCAGCTATCGTGGTCCTCGCCCGGCGCTATCGATCCGGCGTCGATCGCGTCGGCCGGTTCCGCGACGAGTCGCATACTGTCGCCGTCGAACATCCGGAGGCGACCGACGCGCTCCGTGAGGAAGATCACATCGTCGGCGACGGCTAGATCCCACGGGATCTCGAGGTTCTCGACGAGTACCTCCGTCTCGACGGCCGGCGGCGTGTCGGTCGGGGCCGCCCAGTCGGCTTCGTACTCCGGGGACGCGTGCGAAACTGACAGATCGTACTGCTCGGTCAGTGGCTCGGCCGTCGGCGTGTCGGACCGTTCAACGGTAGCACATCCTGCCAGTCCGACACCGCCAGCCAGCGCCAAGACCCGACGGCGAGAGTACTTCGGGCAGTACACACACTGTACTTGGAACCAGCGGGCAAAACTGCCCGGTTCGAGGCAAAAAGACAGACGGAGATTACCGCGCTGCGGCGGCGACGCGTTCTTTCTCTTCTTTCTGAGAGACAGCGTAGGTCTGGACGTCGTTGTTCGCGGCGCCGACCAGTTGCTGGGCAAGCGCCTCGGCGGCGTCGGTCGTCGTCTTGAACGAGCTGTTGTAGACGCCCTCGGCGATGAACTTCAGAGCCTGATCGACCCGGCGCTGGGGCGCGACGTCGACGGCCTTCGGCACGGAGATACCACCGTACTTCAGACGGACGGTCTCCTCGCGCGGGGCGCTGTTCTCGACAGCGCGAACGAGGATCTGGATCGGGTTCTCCTCGGTCCGGTCGTGGACGATCTCGAAGGCCTCGCGGACGATCCGGGTCGTCTGCTGTTTCTTGCCCGTGTTCTCCTCGGTCTGCATCAGGCGGTTGATCAGCCGCTCGACGATGGAGATCTCGCTTTTCTTGAACTGCTTTTCGGCGTGGCGACCCATCGTGTGTGCGATCGGCGTGACCGTCACGTACCGTTCGGTCGAGGGGTCGCGAAACTCGATGTCGTCGACCGACCAGACGCCGAACAGCTGTGCCCCAGTCTCGGACTCGTCGGGAGATTCTGCCTCGGACATGGTTATCGCACCGGCTTTTCGGCGTTACCGCGAACCAGTTCGATCAGCGAGACGCCGTTGACCTTCTCGACCTTGTAGTTGACACCCGAGAGGTCACCCATGGCACGACCCTTCGCGCCACCGATCCCGGCGATGGTCACCTCGTCGTGCTCGTCGATAAAGGAAATCGCTCCGTCGCCCGGCGCGAACGCGGTGACCTGTTTCCCGTTTTTGATCAGCTGGACCCGGACACACTTCCGGATCGCCGAGTTGGGCTGTTTCGCTTCGATGCCGACCTTCTCGAGCACGATCCCTCGACCCTGCGGAGCGCCCTCGAGAGGGTCGGACTGCTCGCCCAGCCCACGCTCTCGGCGCGCGTAGTCAGAGTCGGACCACCGGTGTTTCTGGCGGTCCTTCTTGAGTTTGCGTGCGGCGTATTTGCCGTTCGCCATAGTACAAGCCCGTACCCTGCCGAGGCACTTAAGCGTCTTCTTTTGGATTCCCGAGCACGTGACTGGTTCGCACCGTTCCAGAGCGTGCTGGCCGACCACCCGAGTGATAGGGATTAGCGTAGAAACCCACAGATTTCTCTCGGGACATCGATATCCATCACCCGACCGGAGGTGGGATTGCTCCGATCGGCTACGCTCATCCCTATGAGACGGATTCGCCGCGCCACCGTGCGCGGGGTAACATTCAAAACGACGGAGTGACACGGGAATGCTATGCGTCGCATCGCCCTGGTAGCCGGAGTCGGTCTGTTTCTCGTCGTCGCACTTCTTGGCTACAGCGTCCTGTTGATCGCCTCGACAGACGGTGGCGACGATGATGAGATCGACGTAGCCGTCACCGGATTCGAACCGAGGGTATCGGTCAACACGCTCGCGCTCGGGCAGGCGGTCTCCGACAACGGGACGACGAGCTGTGTCAGCACCGTTCCGATGCCCGAAAGCTGGCAACTCGCCGGACACACCGTCGTCGAACGGCAGGGAAACGCCAGTGGCGACCGGACGCTCGTCTGGGAGCTGGTGGTCGGGGAACGGGAACTGTCGAACGGCACCGCCACTCTCGGTCGTTACGAGTCCGAGCGGATCACGTTCCTCGACACCGGCGAGTGGAACGGAACGCTCGATCCGGAATCGACAGCGACCGCAACCCTGACAGTATCGAACGACGGCGAGCAAGTCACGAGTGAAACTCGACGGGTCACGATCCGAAACAGGAGCGAACCGCCCTGTCCGGACGAGTGAACGGAACACTGACAGCCGATATCGCGCTCGATCAGGTCAACTCGACGTCGTCGACGTCGAAGTGCCGTTTCGCCAGCGTCCGCGCGGCGTCGATGTTCCGTCCGTCCTTGCCGATCGCGACGCCGGTGTCTTGCTGGTCGACCTCGACGTAGGCGACAGTGTCGTCGTTCTCGCTGATCGTGACGTTGTACACCGCCGCGGGCGCGAGCGCGCTGGCGATGACGTTCTCGGCCGTCGGGCCGTCCTCGACGAACTTGATCGAGCGGTCGAGCCGATCCTCGAGCCCACGAACGGTCTCGCCGCCCGGACCGATCGCCCGTGCCATCTCGCCGGCCTTGACCAGCACGAGCAGGCGATCGTACGCCTCGTCGATCACGCAATCACGGACGGTCGCGCCGGTCTCGTCTTCGATGATCGGGATGAGCCGGCGCGCCTCGTCGCTGAGCGTGACGGTCATGTTAGTCCGCGGAATCGCCCTTGCCGGGGTTCATCCGCAGGTCGACGTCGCCAGTGCCGAGTTTGATCGGCTTGCCGACGATGACGTTCTCGGTGACACCGTCGAGCCCGTCGACTTCGCCGTGGATCGCGGCGTCAAGCAGGTGACTGACAGTCACCTCGAAAGCCGCCCGGGCTAGCACGCTGTCTTTGTTACCCGAGATGCCGTGGCGACCGATCGACTCGATCTCGCCGTCGTTGGTCATGATATCCGCGACCAACATCAGGTGACGGACGTTCACGTCGTCCAACCCCTGTTCTTCGAGGGTGTTCATCGTCTCGTCGATGATCGCCTCGCGGGCGGCCTCGACGCCCAGCTGGCGGTAGATCTCGTGGATGTTGTTACACGTCGTCCGCGAAGCGTCGACACCCTCGATGTCGAGCACGTCGCCCAGCGCCGACCCCTCCGTGTAGAGGACGAACTCCTCGCCCCGTTCGGTCTCCTCCTTGCGGATGACGACACGGGAGACGTCTTCGATCCCCTTGAAGACGATCTCGCGCAGATCCTCGACCAGCTGCAGCAGGTCACGGTAAGACGGTTCCTCGGGACCGAACTCGATGAGCGTCCCCGACTGGCGGGTCTGCACACCGAGCGCCGACTCGATGGTCGAGGCGATCTCCTCGGCGACGTCCTCGACGTCCTCGACGGTCGGCCACCGCTCGGCGAGCGTGTCGGGGTTGAGGTCGATCTGGACCAGCATGTCCGCGACGTTCGTCGAGATGTCCCCCAGCGCGAGGATCTTCGTCGCCTCGATCTTCCAGACGACCTCGTGGGCGCGCTCGCGCTCGGTCGCGTACTCGTCTTCCAGGTGGACCGTCATCATCGGCGTGTCAGGCGTCTTACGAGCGTCCACCAGTTCGATAAGCCGTGGAAGACCCTGTGTGACGTCGATTTCGGCGACCCCGGCGTAGTGGAACGTGTTCATCGTGTTGTGGGTCACGACGCCCTGAGCAGTGGTGAACGTCTCCAGTCCTGCCACCGAGAAGTCGTAAACGTACTCGTGTTCGGGTTCGATCGTCTCGATGGACTCGATTCGTTCCCA
>JBMCBU010000109.1:0-6651 GCA_048623335.1 Halapricum sp. | reverse complement strand
ACACGGCCCTCACGTCCGTTCGGGCCGATCTCATGCGAGGGATGGGATTCGAACCCATGGACCCCTGCGGGAGCGGGTCTTAAGCCCGCCGCCTTTGGCCTAGCTCAGCCACCCTCGCGCAGTAGCCACTCCGCCTGTCCGGGAAAAGTGCGTTTCGGTCCCGCACAGTCGTCTTACAACCCCCAGATCGCCGCGATCCCGAGCGTCGTGACGACCGTGAACAGCGCCTGTAACGGTCCGCCGACGCGAACGTAATCCGTGAATCGATAGCCGCCCGGCCCGTAGACGAAAAGGTTCGTCTGGTAGCCGACAGGTGTCATGAAGGCCGTCGAAGCCGCGAAGGTCACCGCCAAGACGAACGCAAAGGGATTGGCTCCGAGCTGCATCGCCACGTCGACTGCGACTGGGATCATCAACACGACCGAGGCGTTGTTCGAGATGACGTTCGTCAAGAGAGCGGTGACGAGGTACATCAATCCAAGGACGACGATCGGTGGGAGCGATGGCGCGACGGCAACGATACCGTTGGCTATCAGTGCGGCACCGCCGGTCACTTCGAGTGCGATACCCAGCGGGATCACGCCAGCCAGCAGTATGATGACGTCCCACTGGACGGAATCGTAGATCTCGGTCGGTTTGAGACAGCCAGTCAGGACCATCCCGAGAGAGCCTGCCAGTGCTGCTGTCGCGATGTCAATCGGTGTGAGAGTCGCCAACCCGACGACTGCAGTGACGATGCCGACGGCGACCGGGATTTTCGACTTCCGGTAGTCCGGACGCGAAACTTCCTGTGCGACGATGAAGTTGCGGTTGTTGTTCAGCCGATCGATGCTGTCGGTGTTCGCCTGGATCAAAAGCGTGTCACCGACACGGAGCCGGACGCGGTCCATGCGCTTGTGAATCAGCGACTCACCGCGGCGCAACGCCAGCACTGTCGCGTCGTACCGCTGTCGGAAGTTCGAACTCGCGAGGGTCTCTCTCACCAGTGACGAGCCCGGGGCGATCACGACTTCGACGAGGTTATCGCCGCTCTCTTCGGCCTCGAGTTCCGCCTCCGTGACCTCGACCTCCGGGAGCAAATCGAGGCCATCCACGTCCATCAACTCGACGAGCGTGTCCCGGTCGGTTCGCACGGCGAAGACATCCCCCGGCTGGATCACTTTCGGCCCGAGCGGCTCCAGAAACGTCCGATCCCCACGAATCAACTGGACGAGGTCGACATCGAAATCTATGTCTTTCAGTGCCGACCGGACAGTCCGGCCGACGATCGGAGAGTCCGCACGGACGACGACCTCAGTCAGGTACTCGGCCATCTCGAACTCCTCGGTGAGGTCTTTCGCGGGCTTGATCCGTTCTGGCGTGAGCCATCGCCCGACTGTCATCAAATACACAATCCCGACGGTCATGACGATGATCCCTAGACTTGTGAACTCGAACATCGAGAACTCGTCGAGCGCGGCGATCCCGAGTTCGCGGCCGAGGCGACCGGTGATCTCGCTGGCGAGAATATTGGTAGAGGTCCCAATCAGCGTCAGCGTCCCGCCGAACATCGAGGCGAACGACAGCGGCATCAGCAGTTTCGACGGTGAGGTCTTGCCTTTCTGTGCGAGATCGGTGACCATCGGGAGCAGGATCGCGACGGCGGCCGTGTTGTTGATAAACCCCGAGATCGGACTGACGAGACCGATCGTCGCGCCCAGCTGGCGAGTCTCGTCATCGCGCGTGTAGACCGATAGCTTCGAGCCGAGGATCTGGATGACGCCGGTCCGTCGGACGCCCGCGCTGAGGATGAACATCGCCAGCACCGTGATCGTCGCCGTGCTCGCGAACCCGGACAGCCCTTCTGAGACGGCCGTGACGTCGCTCTCCGGCCGGGTGAGAACGTATATCGGACCTTCCAGCAACCCCCAGATAGCCAGTTGCTCGGTGACTGGCTGCACTAGCAGGAGCGCGACAAGAATCCCGAGAGCGGTGATGTCGACCGGGACGAGCTCCGTCGCGAACAACACCAGCGCTACCAAGATAATCGCGAAGACGACGGCCGCACCGGCCGAGAGCCCGAACAGTGCCACACCAACAGAGAGTGTGGCCTGGCCCAATTAGTTTTCGAGATTGACAGCCGATCGCCTAATTGATGTGTATGGCACTGTAGCCGTTCGGTCGACCTCCGCAGAAATTGTAGTGGGACCGCCGTGATTCGAACACGGGTCCGACGCACCCCATGCGCCGAGGATACCGCTACCCTACGGTCCCGCACGTGGATCGAATACGGTGTCGTAATTAAGGGTGTCGTTTCGCTCGAATCAGACTCCGAGCATCAGACAAGCACGCGCTCTAGATCGACGACGAGTCCCGAGTCGGCGTCGGGATCGCCGACGAGCCGACCCAGACACACGGCCGCCCCATCTGGCGTGTAACAGGCGACCAGCTGTCCGTCAGGGTCGTACGGACAGTCAATCACACCGGGAGCGTACACGGGTGCACCACTCGCAACGCTCTCGGCGGCGCTCGGGGCGATCGTGACTCCGGGGACACCCGCGAGCGCGCGCTCGGCGGGCCGGACGATCTCTCGAAGAGGTTCCGGGTCGTCGTCCTCGCGCCACCAGGCCAGCGCGTCGGCCAGGTCGTACATCGTCACCAGCGAGCGATCGTCGAACGGTCCGGTCGCAGTACGACGCAGGTCTCCCATGTGTGCGCCGGTGCCCAGCGCCAGACCGATATCGTGACACAGCTTTCGGATATAGGTACCGCTCTCACAGCGCACCCTGAGCAACGCCTGCCGATCCCGCACCTCGAGCACGTCCAGGTCGTAGATCTCGCGGACGCGCAGCCGCCGGACGACTGCGCTCTTTCGCGGAGGCTTCTGGTAGATCGGCCCCTCGAACTCGGCGACGACCTCCCGAAGCTCCGCTGGCGGCTCGCCGTGCAACTCCAGCACCGCGACGTACTCCTTGACGGCGTCGTCGAAGACCTGTGCCATCCGCGTGGCGTCGCCGAGCAAGACCGGCAGGCTACCCGTGACCTTCGGATCGAGCGTCCCGGCGTGGGCCGCCCGGTCGAGCTCGGCCATGTCCCGCAGCCAGGCGACGACCTGATGGGCGGACGGGCCGGGCGGCTTGTCGAGGTTGACGACGCCGAACTCGAGCAGTTCGGCCGGCGAGCGCTCGGACGGTGGGCCGCGCGTCATCTCAGAGATCGTAGTTGACGTCGGTGATCGGTGTCTTGCCCTCGTCGCCGGTCTCCTTGTAGGACTGGACGGCGTGCAGCGTCAGACTGAGCACGCCCTGTGGCCCCCAGCGTGCGGTGTTGATCGACAGGTCGTAGATCGACAGATCGTCGAAGTCGATGTTGTAGTACTCTTTGTACCGGTGGGCTTCACTGTCTCCCCGTTCGACCGTTTCATCGCGAGCCTGCTCGAAGGGCTTGTTTTCCCGCTGGGAGATCCGTTCGGCCCGGACCTCGAGGGGTGCGGACAGCCAGATTTTCATGTCGGCGTAATCGCCGGCCATCCACCCCGCCAGCCGCGATTCGAGGACGACCTCCTCGCGCTCACGGGCGATATCCCGGAGTCGCCGGTCGAGATCGCGGTCGATGTCTTCGTCCTCCTCAGCCTGTTTGTTCAACTCCAGGGGCGTCATCCCTCGCTCCTCGGCGAGATCGCGGAAGATGTCGCCACCGGAGACGTGTTCGTAGTCCAGTGCGTCGGCGAGACTCTCGGCAAGCGTACTCTTGCCGCTTCCGGCCGGTCCGGAGACGGTGATCAACATATCCCTACTCGGTGAGTGTGATTCAAAGAGATTGCGTCTTGGCCACGACCGGGGAAGACGGTATCACGTCGGCGAGGTCTGGATGTTCAGCGACTTTCGCAGGAACTGCGAGAGACTCATCGAACACAGGATGTACCAGAAGATCCACGCCTGCATCGGACCGATGATGCCGGCTTGCCAGCTACTCACTTCGCCGATCAGCGGCATCACGATCACCGTCGCGCTCCCGCTGCCGACGCCGACGCCGAGGACCTGATAGTAGACCCACAGGAATATCGGGATGGTGAACAGCATGATCCAGGGCATCGACCGAAATTGCTGTTTCATCATGCCGAACTGATCGGTCATCATGTCCATCTGCTCCTGACGGATCTCCTCGAGTGCCTCCTCGTCGTCTTGTTCTTTTGCGCGCTCTTCGCGCTCGCGGAGTTCCTTTTGCTTTTCTTGATAGTCACTCATCCCCTCGAGGTTCGTCAGCCGATCCTGCAGGAGCGTCGACCAGAGGCCAGTGAGAACCGCCAACACGAGAATCACGAGGTAAAACGGCAGGGCTGCATCCAGCGGACCGATGACCAGATCGAGCACGTCACCGATCTGATTGCGGATCGACGGGTCCCAGTAGCCGACGAAAAACGCCAGCGAGCCGACCAGCGCGATCTTGTCCCAGCTCGACCACCCTCCGTCACCCTCTTCGTCAGCCGGCTCGGCGTCTTCGAGCGCGTCTCTGACGCCGTCCGGATCGTCGATGACGAACCCGGCGCCGTCGGCGTCGACGAGGATGCCCTTCTCGATGAGCCGACCCCACTGACCGCTCGTGAGGTCGTCGCTGACGTCTCCCCACTCGACGACGCCGTGTTCCTCGGCCGTCGAAAGGACCGTCTCGATGGCCGACTCCATGCTGGCGTCCTCCGCGACCAGGGATTCGACCTTCTGTACCGTTCGTGCCATTGGTGGGTCTCTAATGCTCCAGTGTAAATCAGGCTTTGCGTTCGATGGTGGCCCGGATGTCGGTCCAGACCCCCTCGAGCGACTGTTCGCCGTCGATCTCGACGAAGTCCTCGCGGTCGCTGTAGTACTCGATCACCGGTGCGGTGTTCTCTTCGAAGACATCGAGACGGTTTCGCACTGCCTGTTCGGTATCGTCCTCGCGGTGGATCAACTCGCCGCCACATTCGTCACAGACCCCTTCCACCTCGGGTGGGTTGAACTCGACATGGTAGTTCGCGCCACAGTCGTCACAGACACGCCGACCGGTGAGCCGGTCGACGAGTTCCTCTTCGCCGACCGACAGCGAGATGACGACATCGAGGTCGGTCATGTCCTCGAGTTGTTCGGCCTGTTCGAGGTTGCGCGGGTAGCCGTCCAGCACGAACCCGTCGGCGGAGGTGAGTGCCTCTTCGACGATGGCGTTGACCACCGCATCGGGAACGAGTTCGCCCTGATCCATGTACTCGCCGGGTGTGTCGTACGCCGTGTCCATATCAGAGATGTCCATCTCCTTGTTCGAGCGGAGCGCGTCGCCTGTCGTGACGTGTTCGACGTCGAATTCCTCGGCGATGTTGCTCGACTGTGTGCCCTTGCCTGCGCCCGGCGGTCCGAGCAGCAGCACGCGTGGCTTGCTCATGGACGTCGCTTTCGCGTCGGTGGTTAAAGGGTTGTCCAAACGCGCCTGCGACCGGAATCTCCGACGATCCCTGTAGAAGGGCGCTGTTCGGAACGTCTTAACCGCTCGCCGCCGAAGACCGACCGATGAGTGATCTCCTCGTCCGCGCCGCCCGCGG
This sequence comes from Halapricum sp., assembly GCA_048623335.1. Lineage (GTDB taxonomy): Archaea > Halobacteriota > Halobacteria > Halobacteriales > Haloarculaceae > Halapricum. The sequence goes on along the minus strand of JBMCBU010000109.1, from coordinate 1,103 downwards.
TGAGCGGACCGAACGGCCCCCGGTCTGGCTGATGCGACAGGCCGGCCGACACATCCCGGAGTACCGTGAGATCCGCGAGACTCATTCGTTCGTCGAGGCCGTCACCGACCCCGAGGTAGCCGAGCGGATCACGCTGTTGCCCTGGGAGCGATACCGGCCGGACGGGCTAGTCATGTTCTCGGACATCCTGACGATCCTCGAACCGCTTGGGCTGGAATACCACATCGAATCGGGTGTCGGACCGGTGATCGAGAATCCCGTCACGGGGCCGGAGGACGTCGACCGAGCGCGCGAACCGATCCCCGAGCGACTGGATTACGTCGGCACACTGTTGGATCGGCTCGACGAACGCGTGGGCGACCGGACCTCGCTGATCGGCTTCGCCGGCGGTCCGTTCACCCTCGCCTCGTACGCGATCGCCGGCGAGCCCTCGCGCAACCACCTCCCCGCGCGCAAGTTCCGTCTTCAGCACCCCGAAGCGTTCGAGCGACTGCTGGATCAGTTCACCGAGGCCGTCGCCGAGTTCCTGCAGTATCAGGTGGCCCACGGAGCCGACGTCGTGCAGCTGTTCGACACCTACGCCGGCGTCCTGCCGCCGACCGACTACGAGCGCCACATCGTCCCCCGCCACCGGGAGATCGTCGCGGCCGTCGACGCGCCGACGATCCTGTTCGTCCGGAACATGAACGGTCGCCTCGGGCAACTGGCCGCGGCCGACCCCGACGTTGTCGGCCTCGACTGGACGGTCGAGATGAGCGACGCCCGCGAGCGACTCGGCGATCTGGGCGTCCAGGGCAATCTCGATCCATCTATGCTGTTCGCTGACCGGGAGACGATACGGGAGCGCACCCTGGAGATCATCGAGGCGGCCGGTCCAGAGGGTCACGTGCTGAACCTCGGCCACGGCGTCGACCGAGAGACGCCCGTCGAGAGCGTTCGGACGTTCGTCGAGACGGCGAAGAATTTCCGGTGGTGACCTGCATACGGCGACCGCAGGGAGCCGTTTCACTCGACCGAACGCAATGCGGTCGAGGTCGGTTTCCACATGTGCGAGACGTGTGATGCGGCGTTCAACGCTACGTGAATGGGGCAGAGAACATCCG
>JBMCBU010000108.1:0-6655 GCA_048623335.1 Halapricum sp. | reverse complement strand
GGCTGCTGTATCCCATGCTGCATTGTTACGTCGGCGTTACCAGCATCGCGAGCGGAATGGTCGTCTTTCCGAGTGGGAAGATCGTCCAACCACGGAGGAGGGCCAGAAAAATCCGACAGTCGGGCCGTCGAGACCGCTCACCGCAGCGCCGACTCGACCAGCGATCCGATCCCCCGCCGCAGGCGTTCCGAAAGCGCCTGATGTGTGACCCCGGAATCGGCCGCCAGTTCTTCGAGCGTACAGTCACGCGGGATCTGGAAGAAACCGTTCTCGCGGGCGTCGATAAGCGACTCTCGCTGGTCCGCGGTCAGGCCGAACCGTTCTGCGGTCGTGACGGGTTCGGTCCGGGACAGGCGTTTCGGTTGGACATCGAGCGGTTGGCCGTCACAGTACGCGAGGTATCGCTGGAAACTCTCCTCGTCCGGGAACTGGATGCGGAACCGCCAGTGACCGCGGTTCCTGATACCGTCCAGAAACACCGCGCCTTCCTCCGACCACCCGGGATAGGTCATGAGGTCTCGACCCCGTTCGGTCATCGTCACGCGGTACCGACGCCACTCGTCAGCCGCCGAGAGGCAGAGCCAGTCGACGACCGTGTGATCGGCGTCGAGGCCAGACTCGAAGGCCGCGAAGTTGTCGTGGAACGCGTTCAGGACGACGTCGAACGCACCGGACGTGCTGGGCGTCTGCTGAAGGATCGACGCGTCGACTCGCTGTGAGTGTTCGAACGCCGTTTCCATCGGCCTCGTTTCGACGTGAAATTCTGCGATCATGCGTGTGTCAGCCCCGTTCGTCGGCGAAACGCACGCAAAGCGAGGTTCGCGCCGACGTGCGGTACCCCAGCGGTCACGTTCGACCGGTAAAGACCCGTGAGACAGTTTTTTCGATTAGCAGTCGAATACTCACAGTTCCCGAGACGGTAGTGTCGTCAGTGGAGTTCTCAGGAAGACGTTACGCGAGCGTACGCTCGTATTAGCCTGGGGGTGTGCTGTCGGTACGACGGGCCGACCAGGCCTCAATCTAGCTACGACGCCCGGAGCCGCTCCAGGAAGAACCCCGTTACCCCGCTGACGTGTCTCGTCCCCCAGATGGCGACGATCACCGCACCGAGGGTGTTGAACACCATGTCTGTCACGATGTCCTGGACGCCATAGACAGTGAGGACACCGCCGAGCGCGAACTCGAGAACTTCCCAGAACACCCCAGTAGCGAGGACGAAGACCAGAAGAAAGACAGGTCTGAACAGCTCCGGCGTGTCGATCTCGTCGGAGTGGATCTCGATCGCTCGAAACGAGGCGTAGCCGATCCCGGCGATCACCATGGCCGAGACGGTGTGGGCGATGTTGTCGAACCAGACGAACTGGCCGTACAGTCCCATCGACCCGAACGTGTGGATGGTGACGGCCAGAGTGAGCCACAACAACAGTCCCGGAGAGAGCGTGTAGTCGAACCGCCGTTCGAGCAGCGCCGGGAGGAACGTCACCCCGAGCGTGATCGCGCCGGTGAGGGCAGTCTTCGGCCGGCCGGTCACGACACCGAACACGAGGACGCCCGCAAGCACGAGTTGCAGGACACCCGCAGCGACACGGTGCTGAAAGTCGGTGAACGGTCCGCCGTCGTTCCGGGTCATCGTGCCCCCTCGTCGTCCGGTATCGTGATCGATCGGGACTGGTCGAACTGCGTGGCGTACCCGTAGTAGAGGACGCCGACGCCGATGGCTACGACCGTGACGAGGACGATGTCCCACTGGAGTTCGACCTGCGAGGTGAGAAACGCGGTACCGAGCCAGCGATCGGACGCGGCCTGGGCGATGATCCATACCCCTTCGAGTGCCATCGTCACCATGACACAGAAGACGACGGCGAAGCGCCGACTCAACTCGATCGGCGTGAACGACTCCAGTTCGATGACGATGATCAGCGCGAGCGCCACGATGGCGAGATACCCGGCCGTTTCCCTGTTGAACTCGCCCACCCAGGCAAACGCGGCGACCGCCGGGACGGCCAGCAGCGGCCACGGGACCGTCGCCGACCACGCTCCCAGTACGAGCGCTGGCAGGGCCGCCACGAACGCGATCAGCAGGACGAACCCACCCCACAGCAGTTCCCCGGTGACGAGACTGACGAGTCCCAACAGACCGACGGCAGCGATCAGCACCCACTCCAAGCTGTCGGTGTCCGGTTCAAGCGATGCGACGTCGGGGTTCATAGGTGGGAACCAGCTGCCCGCCGCATCCGCTCAGATGGACTGATCGTCTTCGTTCTCTTCGCTTCCGCCCGCGGTACCGGCCCTGTCGCTGTAGCCCTCGCGACCGACCGCGTCCGAGCCACTCATGTTGAAAACCGACTGGCGGACGCTCTGTTCGTCCTCGTACTCCTGTTTGTGCTCCTGGCCGAGAATCTCCCGAAGCGTCGCGCTCCCGGCTTCCAGTTCGAGCGTCTGCTCGCCGTATTTGTCGAGCAGTTCCTGATGTGAGAGTGGATAGGTTTCTCCGGCTAGCTCGTCGGCGAGCGATCCGAATTCGATACCCTGTTCGCGCGAGTCACCTTGATCTCGAGCCATGTGTTAGGGTGGGCCAGGACAGCGAATGCCGTTTGTGCTTGCAATCGCAGGCCTCCGGGTTCCGTACTGTTAGTGATTCGCGTAGCCGATCGGACAAATACCACCGCCGATCGGGTGATGAATATCGATTTCCCGAGAGGAATCGATGGGTTTCTACGCGAATCCCGATGTGTTTCGTCGGCACGCTGTCCGTACAGACCCCGGAGCGCGACGTCGCCGCGAACTGGCCGGTGCTTGCCAGCGCAAGTACACCATTCTTGATGATGTGTTCGACAGCCACTGTATGGACCCAGACGAAACACTCGACGATACACGAGCAAGCGAATCGGAGTCCGAAGACCTCCAGGAGATACTGTCCGACCCACACGCCCGATGTCTCGTCGCCTATCTCCGGGAGCAGTCCGGACCAGTCGCGCTGTCGACAGCGGCCACGCACGTCGCGGCCGGCGTCACCGACACCGAACCGGAGGCAGTCCCGGACGAAGTCCGCAACCGCGTCCAGACGTTTCTCCACCGCGGCCAGCTCCCCGAACTCGCCCGACACGGGGTCGTGGAGTTCGACCCCGAGCGCGACACGGTCGCGTTGCGCCGCTGAATCCCTCCCCCAGGGGCGAGAGGTACTCGCTCACAGTTTCGGGGGGGTCGCGTCGGGAGGAAAACCGTTCCACCCGGCTCAGGGCGTCGTCGACACGTCGGCCTCGACGTGTGCTTCCAGAAGGTCGGCGTTCCAGACGTTGGCCTTCCAGACGGCGTCGAACACTGTCCCGACCACCGGAACCGACCCGACGACGGCGTCGACTGCGACGTAGGCGGCCATGCGAGCGAGCGTCCGCGTGTCGACACCGAGGCGGGCCGCCTCGAAGAGGATGTACAGCGAGAACACGGTCGCGACCGAGTCACCGACGACAGGGAGGATCCCCAAGATCGGATCGATGCCGATCTTGTAGTCCGTCCCAGGGACGGTGACCGCTTCGTCGAGAAGCCGACTGACCTCGTGGACGCGGTGGACGGCCGGGTGCGTGGCCGCCTCCGAAACGCTCGTGGAGCTGTGACCCATGGCTCGACTACATTGTGAACGGCAAAGCACGTTGACCCGGCGAGTGCAAGGTGTGGCGACAGGTACAGCGATCTCGAACAGCCGGTTGTCTCGCGTTACCCGCAGTAGCGTGCAACAAACAACCTCCGGGGGAGCACATCCACTCGCATGGACGAGCGAAACCAATCGTTCGATCGGTCGATCGAACCGGGCAAGGAAGTCTACGACGGCGACGGGCGAATGCTCGGCCGCGTCAGCGCGTTCACCACCGACGGCTTCGAGATCAAGTTCATCGATGACGACGAAAGCGCCATCGAAGAGCTCCCGGGCCAGGAATTCGGCGATGGGTACCTCATGTGGCGCTGTGACGAGTGTGGCGAGATGGGCGACCTCGGCGATGGGATGCCCGAATCGTGCCCGGACTGTGGCGCCCCCCGCGAGGCGATCGAGAAGGTCCGAGAAGACTGACAGTGTGTCCTGGACCGGTCGACAGATCGCGGTTGCTGTGAGAGAAACGCCTAACCCCGTCCCGTCCGCAAACACGTCTATGACCGACGACCTCCGCAGTGGGGCCGAGACGGCGTTGAACCAGTGCATGGGACTGCAGGCCGGCGAGTCCTGTGTGATCGTCACCGACGACAAGCGCTGGGAGATCGGAAAGGCCCTCTACGATGTCGCGTGCGATATCACCGACGACGTGACGATCGTCCGGTATCCGCCGGGCGACCAGCACGGTGAAGAGCCGCCGGCGACGGTCGCGGCAGCCATGCGCGAACCGGACGTGTTGCTCGCGCCGACGACAAAGAGTCTCAGTCACACTCGCGCGCGCTCGGCAGCCACGGACGGCGGTGCCCGCGCCGCGACGCTGCCGGGAATCACCGAAGAAGTGTTCGTCAACGGATTGGACGCCGACTACGAGTCGATCCGCGAACACTGCGAAGGGATGCTCGCGGCAGTCGGCGACGCGACGGAGATCCGGGTGACCGCGCCGTCGGGAACGGACATCACGCTCGACGTTGCCGACCGGGACTGGCAAGAGGATACCGGGATCGTCCACGAACCAGGTTCGTTCTCGAACCTGCCCGCCGGCGAGGTGTTCGTTAGCCCCGAGAGCGCCGACGGGCGCGTGGTCGTCGACGGTACGATGCGCCCCCACGGATTGCTCGAAGAGGGCCAGACGGTCGCCTTCGACGTCGAGGACGGGCAGGTAACGTCTATCGAGGACGACGCGGTCAGGGCACAGGTCGAGGAGGCCGCCGAGGAAGTCGGCGAGGCCGCCTACAACCTGGCCGAGCTGGGCATCGGGACGAACGTCGCCGTCGAGCGACTGGTCGGCTCGGTGTTGCTCGACGAGAAGGCAGGGGGGACGGTCCACTTCGCGATCGGTGACGACGCCTCGATCGGCGGGGACACCGAAGCGCCGCTTCACCTCGACGGGATCGTCCGCGAGCCGACGGTCTACGCCGACGGCGAACAGATCGAACTGCCGACCGTCCGGCCATGACGCGAAACGAGACCCACGGAACACAGCGGGTCGCGGTCCTCGCTGATTCCCAGAACCTCTATCACACCGCCAGGAGCCTCCACGAGCGCAACATCGACTACGCCGAGTTGCTCGAGGCGGCGGTCGACGGCCGGTCGCTCACCCGGGCGATCGCCTACGTCATCAAAGCCAACTCCCCCGAGGAGGAGTCGTTTTTCGACGCGCTGGTCGACATCGGCTTCGAGACCCGGATCAAGGAGATCCGGACGTTCGGTGACGGCTCGAAGAAGGCCGACTGGGACGTCGGCATGAGCCTCGACGCCGTCTCGCTGGCCAACCACGTCGACGCCATCGCGTTGTGTACCGGCGACGGTGATTTCACCAGACTCTGTCGGCACCTCCAGCACGAGGGCGTTCGAGTGGACGTGATCGCATTCGAGGAATCGACTGCTGAAGACCTCATCGCGGCGGCTGACGGGTTTATCGATCTCGGATCCGATCCCGATCGGTTCCTGCTCTAGTGTCGGACGGGTCAGTCGTTCTCGTGGGGAGTCGCGTAGAAATACAGAGGGGGAAATCGACATCCATTACCCGATCGGCGGTGGGATCCGTCCGATCGGCTACGCCAACCACCATCAGACTGGACGGCCGCCCTCGGACGTGCCGACCAGCAGCGCACCTGCCGCCAGACCGAGCGCGGCGACGGCCCCGACGACGACCGGGAGGTCGGCCACGCCCAGTGCGATGATCACGACGCTGGAGATCAGAAGGAGTCCACCGCCGACAGCGAGTTTTCGGGTATCCGTTACCATACGACTCGCTTCGGGCAGTCAACAGATAAACGCCACCGTAGCGGCGATTCCCGCAGGGACGACCCCGTGTCGAAAGGCGTTTGCCCGCCCGTGTCCGACCAGCAGGCATGACGGAAGCCGCCATGGCCCTCGACGCGCTGGCACGGGTCGCGACCTACCAGTTCGGACCGGGCGGTGGGGGGGTGCTGTTCGACGACGCCGACCTGGAGATTACCCGGTCGAGTTCCGGACGACCGCGACAGATCATCGCGTCGGACGGTCGGCTTGCGACCTACAGCACGACCGGCCGGTTCACGCTCGGGTTGGCCGGCGGCCGTCGACTGCACGAATCGCTCCCCCACCCAGACTACCGGGTCGTCGTCGGCGACGAGAGCGAACCGTTCGTTCGAGACGGCAAAAACGTCTTCGCGAAGTTCGTTCAGGAGGTCGACCCGAACGTACGGCCCGGCGATGAAGTGCTGGTCGTCAACCAGGGGGGCGAGTTGCTGGCGGTCGGTCGCGCGGAGCTGCCGGCCAGCGACATGCTGGATTTCGAAACCGGGATGGCAGTCGCCGTTCGTGACGGTGCAGATCCCGAGAAGTGACGAAAGCGGCCTACGTGCTATTCATAGTGATTCGCGTAGCCGATCGGACGAATACCACCGCCGATCGGGTGATGGATATCGATTTCCCGAGAGGAATCGATGGGTTTCGACGCGAATCCCTACCAGTGCACCGTCGAGAGTTCACCGCGTCGCCCGCTCGATCGCCTGGTCCAGGTCG
>JBMCBU010000107.1:0-6677 GCA_048623335.1 Halapricum sp. | reverse complement strand
GCTGAAGACTATCATCAAAAATACGAGCTTCGGACTGTCCCCGTTGTCGCTGATGAACTCGAAGACCTGTACGGGGACGCGTTCACTGCATCGACGGTCGCTGCGCGTCTCAACGGGTTCGTCGCTGGATACGGGAGTTCCGACCAACGCGATGAACTGTTAGCAACGCTTGATCTGCCGCTCGCCGTCATCGACGAAGTCCGACGCCGGATGTGAATTCATCAGAACTCAAGGCGGATACCTCTGGGCTTGACCCAGAGGCAGTTGACCACCGTGATACCGGTGAGTCAATCTCTGATTGAGAAGTCGCCACTCTGAGGCCAGTGGCCTCAGCGTCTTTTCACCCAGTCCCGGTGGTCTCAGCTCAACAGGAGATACAGCCAGTACGGCAGTTCGATGACGCCGTCATCTCGCTGCATGACGGGATCGACCCGGCCACTCGTATCGCCACTTACAAGCAAGCCGACCGGCGTCTGATACTGGTTGCGGAACTCCCCAAGTGCGTCGGATTTGTCTGCTCGTGTGCTGGACCGGTAAGCGAGTGCGATCGGGACTGGCGTATCGCCAACCTCGAAGACATAATCGACCTCGCCGCGTCGGCCTCGCCAGTACTGGACTGTCGGCGTTTCAGGGTTTCCGTGGGCGGCGTTGACCCCATAGGCAAACCGCATCGTGTGGTCGAACGCCGCGATTCGTGCGAGATCGGATTCGTAATCGAGATCGTCCAGTGCGGCCCGCGGCGCTTTGTTTTCCAGTGCCGAGATGAGCCCAGTATCGCGCAGATACAGTCTGGTTGATCGCGGGCGCTGATTGTCGTACTCGGTGACGCTAGTGAGGACGAACAGTTTTGCGAGAACATCGAGATAGCTGTCGCGGATCGTGCGGCGATCGACATCGAACAGCTCGACGAGGCGTTGGAATCGGATCGGCTCGCGGCCCCGATTGCGCGCGGCGAGCGCGCACAGGCGTTCGAGATCAGCGATCGTGCGCAGCGAGTCGAGGCTCGGCGCGTCCTGGTAGAGGGTAGCGGTCAGGTTCCGGTACAGGAGCTTGTAGGCATCGGAATCGATGTCAGTGGCATCGACGGCGTCGCCGTCGGCGACGTAGCTGAGGACACCGCCGAGGGTGAGGTAGTGGGCAACCTGTGACTGAAGCCGACGCGAGACATCCGCGACGCGTCGGTGTTGGTCGCGGAGGGTTTCGACGAACGCGTCTGTGTCTCCGGTATCGAGTGCGTGCGGGAGGCTGCCGTCGCCGGCGCGCAACGGGGTCGGCGTGACACGGGTATCGGCGTCTTCGAGCGCGGGATAGCGAGTGAAAATGTAGTCCCGGAATTTCTCGGGGAGGATCGGCTGGGTATCGTACGCGTCAGATTCGAAGCCGACGCGAGTGAGCTCAGTGCTGACCTGCTCAGTCGCACCAGCCACGACGACGATGTTCCGGCCCGGTTCGTCCTCGAGGGCGTCGCGAACGATGGACCCCCAGCCGTCGACGCCGGGTTTGTCGCCGTGCGCGACGCGATGGACGTCGTCAAGGATAACGTAATGCGGTGCTGGGTCGTCAAGCCGTCCGAGGATTCGGCTTTCGTAATAGCGGAGTGCTTGCTGGAATTGCCCAGCCGAGTGTATCTGGTAGAGCGCGGTCGCGTCGAACGGGATATAGAGGAATCGCTCGGGAGCAACACCGGTTTCGAGTTCGTGGTAGATGAATTGTTTCAGGAGTGTGGTTTTGCCGACGCCATGGCGGCCGACGAGACCGACGATGCCGGCCTCGTCAAATCGCGAGGAGTCGTCCTCTGGGCGGACGAGGTGGTAGAAATCACTCTTTTGCCGGGCAGGTAACTCCTCGTGGAGGGCTGTGGCTCCGTCTTGCCACCACGGGTTGTGGTCAGCGAGTGCTCGGACGAGTGCATCCTGGATATCGTCACGCGACATGGATCACTCGAGCGGAGTCGTACTGCTGGTAACGGCCGGCCTGCCATCTCGCTCCTGGACGCCAATTATCGACATCGTGTTGTTCTTTCTCGACCCCCTACCCACAATAGTGTTCCCCTTGTCGAAGGATTTATCACAGTAAAGCGCATACTATTGAGTGTCCCGGCAAGAAAAGACACATCAATATGTCTTTTTTGCAGAGGGGAGGAACACTCGGCTGTTTCCGAATGCACCGGGGCCGGCACAAATCACAGGGGACGAGAGAATGCCAGTGACAGATCCTGCCGACGGCGATCGCATCGACCGCACGGGTACTTTCATCACGCGCCGGACAACCGATATCGACGGCGACACCGTCTATCGGCTCACGTTCGATACCGACGAGAACAGTACGCTGACACTGCTGGTTCCAGCTAGTGCTGACTGCGAGGCCCATGGCCTCCGTACTGGAGATCGATATGACATCATCGGGGTACGGTACTGCGTTCCGACGGCCGCCCCATCCCCGAGCAACGAACGCTGCCCGAACTGCGACGCCCGACTGCGCCACGCCGTCGCCCTGGATAGTGAACCGGCCTCACTTCGCCGGGCCGTCGAAGCGTTCGGCATCGACGAGCCGTTGTTCGTCGCGACCGACCGGACACGGCTCGTCCGCGCCGACCGCGAGAAGACTGACGACTGGCAGCCGATGGACCGGGACGACCGAACGCGATACGCGATGCCGGATTACGTCTGTGACAACTGCGGGGAGGTCTTCGACGACCACGAGTTGCGCCTCCCCGCAGACGAGCACGCCGAACCAGTTCTGGAAGATTCCATTCATGCAGAGATGGCAGCCCCGGAGGAGACGATCGGCCTTGCGACTGGCGGCGCGAAGGATACGACGAATTTCCGGGAGAACATCGAGCACGGGTACACGCCCAAACCCGGCGCGATCAGCACCGAAGGGCTGTTCTACGACTACTATTTCGAGACCGGCGGCCGCCGGGCGGAGACGGATGCGCTGTTCGCACCGCGGTACGCTGCCGGTGTCTCGAAGCACCCCGTCACTGGCGACATCGAGCACGTGCTCAGCGTTGGCTTGGACTCGACGCTCTCCCCAACGGAATTCGAGCGGCCGCGACTGGACTTGGTCGCAGTGCTGGACGTGTCGGGATCGATGGATTCGCCGTTTGACGAGTACTACTACGACGAACACGGGCGCCAGCGCGAGGTTGAGACGACGAGCGAACGCAAGATCGACGCCACTACCCGCGCGCTCTGTGCCCTTACTGAGCAGTTAGACGACGAGGACCGGCTTGGCGTCGTCCTGTACAACAACCGTGCACATGTCGCCAAGCCGCTTCGAGAGGTCGGTGCGACGGACATGCACGCGATCCGCCAGCACATCCGCGAGGTATCCGCCGGTGGTGGCACCAACATGGAGGACGGGTTCCAGGCGGCTTGGGATCTGCTGCAGGATGCGCCGGCCGAGCCCGAGACTGAGCGCCGCGTCGTCTTCACGACCGACATGATGCCGAACATGGGCAGCACCGGCAGCAGCCACCTCCGCCAGCTGTTCGACGACGCGGCAGTAGACGGAATCCACACGACGTTTCTGGGAATCGGCCTCGACGAGAACGCCGACCTCGCGGATGCTGTCTCGGATGTCCGCGGTGCGAACCACTACTTCATTCACTCTGTCGAGGAGTTCGAACAGCGACTCGGCGAGGAGTTCGAGTACATGATGTCGCCGCTGGTGTACGACCTGCAACTCGAACTCGACGCAGAGGGCTGTGACGTCGCCGCTGTCCACGGCGCGCCCGGCAATGACGGCACTGACCAACTCATCCACGTGACCACGCTGTTCCCCTCGCCCAAAGACGACGGCAAAACCCGGGGTGGGATCGTCCTGGTCGAACTGGATGTGACCGACGAGGAGCGTGCAGCCGATCTGGTGGCGTCCTGGGTCGAGCGTGACGGGAGCACACACTCTGAACGCGTTCCGGTCGAGCTCCCGCGCGAGCCGCCGGCGTTCGATCACAGCGGCGTCCGGAAGGCTACCGCCCTCGCCCGGTATGGTGGTGTGCTTCGAGAGTGGGCTGCCCACGTCCACTCGCAGGCGCAGACCACATCGGGTGTCGATGACTGGATCGATCCTGGCGACCGTGACGAGCACGAGCGCGAATCGGTGCCGCTGACCGTCCCCGAGTCGTACGGGCGGCAGTTCAAGACGCTGCGGGCGTATCTCGTCGCGGAGGCCAACGCCCTCGGTGACGAGACCCTTCGCCAGGAGGTCGAATTGCTGGAACGGCTGTGTGCCGAGGCCGGCGTCGAGATCCAACCGACGATCGACCGCCGGGAGGGGTTTGACTGATGGCCGTCTTCGCGTTCGACCGCGATTGGACTGTTGATGTCAACCCACACCCGAACCGGGACGCGGTCCCGCTCGAGTGGGTGCGTCACCTCGCCCACGAAACCGAACACGCTGTCTACGCGATCGGGAACCAGGATCTCGCTGCGGAAGCGGCGATCCCCGGCGTCGTGGACATCGTCGGCCGGCACCCAGACGACTGGGGCCAGTGGCTCGGCGAGAAACGACCGAACGGCCGCTACGAGCGGTTCCCGCTCCGGCGAGAGCGTCTGAGCCTGATCGAGGACCTTCATCCTGAGGCAGACCGGTTCGTCGTCGTCGACGACCTTGACTTGAGCGACGTTGAGGGGTGGGATCACTTCCACGCCTGGGAGTTCGTCCCCGCAGTCAAGGATGGCCGAATCGACGCTTCGCTACCGTGGGCGGAGGGGACCGCCGGCTCGGACGACTTGCACGATGACGACCAGCTCGTGCCCGATGGGGGCAGACCGAGAGCCGCCGGCATCGTCCCACGAGATGCGTCCCACCTTGCGTCGTTTCTCGACGACTACGGCCCTCCAGGATTCGAGATCACATACACCGAAAACGGCGACGAGCGGACGCGACTTTGCTGGGACGTCATCGTCATCAGCGACTCCGACGACGGACTGGCGGACCCGTCCGTTCGGTGCTCACAACTTCCACCCGACGACGAGGAGTTCACCGTCCCCGTCGATGCGATCAGTATGCTCAACGTCCAGCAACTTTCTACCCGGGACATCACCGAGCGGACCGTCACCTCGACGCAAACTGCGGCCGCGCTCCGTCGCTTCGCCGAGCTACAGCCCCACGCCGTTCGGGTCTCGTCCGTGCTGACGCTGCTCGACACCGCGGAACAGACGCCTGAACAGAAGCGTGACGCCCTCCGTACGCTTGCGCTGGTCGCCGCCGCGAAACCGGCAGAGTGTACGCCCGCGATCCCGATCCTCCGGTCCCTGCTCGATGACGACGACCTCGACGCCCGTCACGACGTCTTGGCGACGCTTCGCGCAATCGGTGAGGACAGCCCCGCTGACATCGCACCACTGACTGACCACATCCTGTCGGCTCTGGACTCGAAGCAGAGCCAGCAGCGTCGGGAGGCGGCCGGGTGTGTCGCTGCGATCGCGAGGGAGTACCCGGAAGACGTCACGGCAGCAGTGCCTGATCTCGTCACCCTTCTCGACGAAGCCGCTGCGTGGCCTCGTTCGGCCGTCTACGCGCTCGGCCGGATCGCGTCTGCGGATCCCGGGACTATCGAACCAGCCGCGCATCTACTTGCCGACGTCGCCACCGACGAGTCCGCCCCTGCAACTGTTCGCATGAGCGCGACCGCGGCCCTGGGTCGGGCCATCCGGGACTCGTCCTCGCTGGCACTCGATCTGTTCGAGGACGTCACCGCGCTGTACGCAGCCGAGGACACCAAACTGCGAAACAACGCGGTCGCACTGACCTACGAGGTGGCGGAGCTCCACTCGGACGTCGTGGAACCGTACGTCGACGACATCGCGGCGCTGCTAACGGTCGAGGACACCCCCACTCGGATCAACGCGAGCGGGACGCTCGCCCGCGTCGCCGAGGACTTCCCGGACTCGCTCGATCACCTGACCCCGAGGCTCGTCGAGTCGTTGACTGACGACGACAAGACCGTCCGCGAGAACATCTGCTGGACGCTCGGCAGGATGCAGGCCACAGAAGCGAGATCCGCGCTCGAAGACCGTCTCCACGAGGAACCCGACGCGACCGTCCGAAACCGAATCGCGTGGGCTCTCTCGGAGATCGATCCAATATGAGACCGACTCGCTTCCAGACAGCGAATACTTTCACGGGCATTGCCATTGAACCACCCCAATACCAGCGCACGGGAGGACACCGATGAGACCGAAAGACAAGGCGGCGGGCTGTCTGCTCGGGCTGGCCTGCGGCGACGCCCTCGGCCGGCCGGTGGAGTTCAAATCCCCCGCTACGATCCAGCGAGAGTACGGCACCGTCGAGACGATGCTCGGCAACGGCAGCCACCGGCAACCTCCAGGGACAATCACGGACGACACGGAACTCGCCCTCCGGATCGCCCGGAGTCTCGTCGATCGTGGCGAGTTCGACGGCGCGGACGTCGCCGAGCGGTTCGTCGAGTGGTACGAAACGGGTCCGTTCGACATCGGGGGGATGACCAGCGACTCGCTCGCCCGACTCCAGCGCGGCGCGTCGTGGGATCAGGCCGGTCGGACCGTCTGGGAGTCCAGACCCGAGGGCAGCAACGCCGGCAACGGGAGCGTGATGCGGTGTGCGCCCTACGCTTTGGCGTTCGCCGACGACCCGGCGTACCTCGGCCAGGTCAGCGAGCAGTCCTCGGCGATTACGCACGCGGACCC
>JBMCBU010000106.1:0-6730 GCA_048623335.1 Halapricum sp. | reverse complement strand
CGGTCAGATCGCGGTTTAGCTCCTGGACAGGGTTGTAGAAGACGCTATCGCCGACTCCATTCTCGGGCTGTTCGGGAACCTCGATCTCGACGCTGCCCTCCGTGACGCGCATATCGACCCTCGAAGACCGGCAAGGAAAGCCGTTGCGCTCTACGGGCTGGCCGCCGACGGTACGCTCTCCGATACCGGCGACAGTGCCGAAGCGTTTTGTCCCGCCCTTCCATACTCGAGTGCGTGAACGGCGTCGAGCGGTGGCAGGCGGCCCTCGAGGAGGCGGGCGAACTCGACGCGGAGATAGTCGATCGTATCACGACGCTCCACGGCTCGCGAGGCGTCCGTGCGATCGAGGCCGTCGCCGAGGGGCGGGTCAAACAGTACAACGACTTCACGGTCGTCGTGGGCCACGACGACGAATACATCGTCGAGGACGACGGCTGCACCTGCAAGGACTCAGAGTACAACCTCGATCCGGCGGACCCGACCGAGCTGTGTTGGCACGTGCTGGCAGTCAAGATCGCCCGCGAGATCGACGCCGTCGACGACCACGACATGTTCTACTCGGAAGTCAGGGACCTGCTCTAGGCGGCTCTCGATGGGAATCAGCTCTCGACGGCAACGTCGTCGAAGACCACCCGTGTCTCGGCATCGTCGATCTCGACGGTGACGTTCCACTCGAGCGCGTCCGCGAGCGCCGAGACGAGGTAGAGACTCCCGTCGCCGCTCTTCGAGTAGACCGGCTCGAAGAGGTCGTCCGCTTCGGGATCGAGTCGCGTGTCGGCGTCGTCGACCACGTAGAACCCGCTGTCGGTCACACCGATTTCGACGGTCGAGGTCGGATCCCGAGACGTGACGTTCCGGAACAGCACCGACAGGATCTCGACGAGCGCATCGGCGTCGGCTCGCACGGTCGCGTCGGTGTCCGCGAGTACGGTCAACTCGTCAGTGATCGACTCGGCAGCCGTGCTCGCGGCTGTGGCAAGTGCCACGTCGTCGTCTCCGCGGGTCATCGATCCTGTCCGAGCCAGCGTCATCAGTTGCGAGGTGAGCCGATCCATCCGAGAGAGCGTCGCCAGTGCGGTCTCGCCGGCCGCCTCGTCGCCCTCCAGCGCCCGTTCGGTCGCACCCATCGCGATCTGGAGGTTGTTCCGCAGTTCGTGAGAGCCGATCCGGGTGAACTGCTCGATCCGCTCGGCCTGGCGGGCGACACGTTGCTGGTTGTGGTGGCGATCCAACACGGCCTCGACGTTCGCGGCCAGGATGTGGGTCAACTCGATCGTGAACGATGCGAGCACGCCTGCCGTGGTCTCGACACCGAGCACACCGTGTTCACCCAGTGGGAGCCGAACTCCGACGACGCCCTGCTCAGGGAGCCACGTGTCCTCGTAGGCCTCCCGCTCGGGACCGGTCAGGATCGACCCGTCATCGGCGAGATACAGCGTCTCGGCAGTCTCGATCGCACGCTCGAACGTCGTGTCCTCCCAGGCGATTGCTGTGTTTCCGGACGTCTCGACGATTTCGCTGTCCGTGGTTCCGGTGCTATCGCGGTCGACGCCATCGATGACGATCCGTGCGTCCGGGAGCGCGTCGATCTCTTCGACGATACCGATCGTTTCGGTGGCGATGGCTCGCCGACCCTCGGCGCGGATCAGTCGCCTGCTTTCCCGGTGCAGTGTCGCCAGCGCGTGTTCTTGGCGCTTGAGGACGGTCACGTCCCGCACGTCCCCGACCAGTCCAAGCAACTGTCCGTCCTCGTCGTATCGGGGTACCTTCGTCGTCGAGACCCACTTGTCTCGGCCGTCTTCGACGTACTGTTCGACCTTCTCGAACAGCGTCTCCTCGCGGGCCAGCAGTTCCTGTTCTTCGTCGTAGAGTCGATCGGGTAGCTCGCCGGGAAACAGCTCGTAGTCGGTCAGACCGACGCGCTGGTGGCGGCTCATCTCGCGGTTGTCCAGCGAATGGTCCGAGATCGCGACGAATCGACCCTCACAGTCCTTGAGATAGATCGTCTCCGGATAGCTCTCCAGTAGCGACGTGAGTTGCATCTCCGGCGGTTCGATGGAGTCGAGACCACAGAGCCGATCGATCCGCGACGCGAGCAACGCTTCCCGCTTCGGCGGGGCCCTGATGACGTCGTCGACGCCCGCATCGAGCAGTTCGTTGATGCGCGCACGCTCGGGATGGCGCACGTACAGCGCGACCGGCGGTGGCGACTCGACCATCTCGTTGACCCGCTGGAACGTCGCCAGTCCGTCCTGTTCGGGGTGGTCCTCGGTCGCGGGCGCGTCGATCGCCAGGACGGCAGCGACGTCGGATAGGTCGGTACCCGCCAGCCGGTCGATCTCCTGGATCGGCTCGCGTCCCGCTCGGCGGAGAGCTGTCGTGACCGGCTCGAGTCGGCCGTCGGGGTCGATCACCAGCAGCGTCCCCGGTAGCTCGCCACCTGTCATTACAATGTCTCTGAAAGTTTGACCCAACCCCACAAAAAGCCCTTGGACAGGACCCTTCCCGTCGGACGCCGGTATGCAGTCCGAAGGTCACCGGACGTGAGCGATATCGACGCCGTGAAAGGAGAAACGCGTCCCACCGGCGTCGCTCGGTTCGACCTCGATGTCCCAGCCGTGGGCATCGGCGATCGCGGAGACGAGATAGACGCTGTCGCTGGCCGGCCCGCCGTCGGAGTGGGTCGGTTCGAACAGATCGGCAGGTTCGACCGCAGCGGCGTCGTCCTCGAGGAAAAACCCGTCCGGGAGCGTCCCGACGCGGACGTGCTCGCTCGTCGTGACCTCGGCGACCGTTCTAACCAGCATCTCGAAGGCTTCGAGCAGGGCGTCCCGGTCGGCCGTGACGACCGCATCCTCCTCGACGACGAGACGCATCTCCGGTTCGCCGGCGACGCCCCAGGCCGCCTCGACGACACCCGACAGCGCGACCGACTCCGTGGACCGGCTCACCGACCCCGTCCGAGCCAGCGTTAGTAGCTGGGAGACGAGCCGATCCATCCGAGAAAGCGTCTCGATCACGTCGTCGATCGCGTCGAGGTCGTCTTTGGCACGTGCCCGCTCGGCCGTCCCGAGTGCGATCTGCAATCGATTGCGCAGTTCGTGAGAGCTCAACGCGGCGAAATCCTCGAGGCGCTCGGACTGAGCAGTAAGCTGGTGCTCCTGTTCGGCCCGGTCGAGCGCGGCCTCGGCGTTCGACGCCAGGACGTGCGCGAGCTCGACCGTGAACGGGTCGAACGCCTCGCCACCGCCGTCGACTCCCAACACGCCGTGGTCGCCGAGCGGAAGTCGCAGTCCACAGACGTACTCGATGTCGCCCGGCAACTCCAGTTCGCGGTGCTCGTGGTCGTCGATATCGACCGAGACGAACTCACCGGCTTCCGTTCGGTAGCGTGGCAGCCCCGTCGCAGCGGCGTGGCGAAACGACTGTTCGTTCCAGTCGACGCCGTCGATCTCCGCGACCGTCCTGAGTCCCCCGTCGTCCGGATCGAACAGGTCGACCCGCGCCTGCGGGAGGCCGTCCATCTCCGCCGCGATGTCGACCGCTATCTGACCGACCTCCCGTCTCGACTGCGCGCGAACGAGCCGTCTGCTGGCGTCGTGTAACGCCGCCATCGCCCGCTCCTGGCGCTTGATCGGCGTGACGTCCCTGACGTTTCCGACCAAGCCCAGCAGTTTCCCGTCGCTGTCGTATCTGGGGACCTTCGTCGTCGAGATCCACCTGTCTTCGCCGTCCTCACGATAGTGTTCGATCTTGTCCTCGATCGGCTCGCCGGTTTCGAGCAATCGTCGTTCCTCTTCGAACAGTTCGTCCGCGAGCGACCGCTCGTAGAGTTCGTAGTCGGTCAGGCCGACGACTTGCTCCCGGTCGAACTCGCCGCCTTCGAACCCCTTGTTTTGTGTCAGGTTGACGAATCTACTGTTGCGATCTTTGAAGTAGACCTCGTTGGGGTAGTGATCCAGAAACGACTGGAACTGCGTTCGCGGCGGCTCTTCCTCGACAGCACCGGCGAGCGAGCGGATGCGACCCGCGAGCAGCGATGTCCGTTCCGGGGGAACCTGAATAACGGTATCCACATTCTCCGCGAGTAACCTGCCGACCGTTTCCCGGTCCCCATCGAGCGCGTATACGCCCACGGGAACGTCTTCGAGATGCTCACGAACGGTTTCCACCGTTTCGGCACCGTCGATCGCAGTGCCATCAGCGCCCCCGGACCCGTGCGCGATGAGAACACAGGCAATTGACCCAGTAACCGTCTCGACCGCCGAGGCCCGCCTGACAGTCCGCACGTCGTCGATTTCCTCGTCGAGAGCGTCCACGACGGGTTCGAGTCGCCCGTCGAGATCGACGACGACGACGGGACCGGGAAGCGCTGAGTCCGCGTGCATCTGTGATCGACGTGTCCGTGGCGAGGCACATAAGCATCCCGCGTCGGCACGCTGTCACGAATCGCCCGTCGAGGCGGCCGTGGTCCTTGGACTCGCCGGCGAGGCTGTTGACCTCACCGGCGACGACCGCAACATCCGAACCTGCCTCGCCCGCGCGGGCGGCCTCGATCGAGGCGTTCAACGCCATGATGGCGGTCCACGTGACAGCGCTCTGTTCGCTCACGGGGAACGGGACACAGATCACCAGTGTCTTTTCCTCGGGGCCGACCGAAGCGACCGATGATGGTCGCCCTCTCGCTCGACGTGCTCGTGATCGTCGCGACGATCGGTGGACTCTGGATGGGCGCACGGCTGCTGGTCGGTGGCGCGTCGGCACTGGCGGCGCGGCTGGGTGTCAGTCGCCTCGTCGTCGGGCTGACCGTCGTCGCGTTCGGCACTTCCATGCCCGAATTCGCCGTCACCACCGAGGCGGCGCTCGCCGGCCGCGGCGACATCGCCGTCGGCAACGTCGTCGGCTCGAACGTGTTCAACCTCGGATTCATCCTCGGAGCGACGGCACTGCTCGGGACGCTCGACCGAACGCGACGGCTCGTCCATCGCGACGGCGTCGCCCTCGCAGTCGCCTCCTTCGCGCTGCTCGGGTTGCTCTGGGATGGACGGTTCGGCCGCCTGGAGGGTGGGCTATTCCTGCTGGGGCTCTTCGTGTATCTGGTCGTGTTGGCCCGAAGCGGCGCGGTCGAGACCGTCGCCGAGCCGGCCGAGCCGACGCGGCCGTCGGTCGACGTCGCCCGTCTCCTCGCCGGGCTCGTGCTGGTTGTCGTCAGTGCTCGACTGCTGGTCGCCAGTGCCTCGACCATCGCGGCAGCCGCGGGCGTCTCCGAGTGGGCTATTGGGGTCACTGTCGTCGCCGCCGGGACGTCGATGCCGGAGCTGGTGACTGCGATCGTCGCCGCGCGAGAGGGTCACTCCGGACTGTCGGTCGGCGGTCTCCTCGGGAGCGACCTGTTCAACGTTCTCGGCGTGCTCGGCCTCGCTGGCCTGTTGCGACCGCTCTCGGTTTCGCCCGAGGCCCCACGAAGCGTCCTCTGGCTGTTCGGGACCGTCCTGTTGGTCGTCGGGCTCCTGTGGACCGGGCGTCAGCTGACGCGACTCGAAGGGGCTGCGCTGCTCGTGCTCGCGGGGATCCGCTGGGCGATCAACCTCCTGTGACGACAGTCGGCGTGCTGACCGGGACGAACGACAGCGACTGGCGCACCGAGCGAAAAAACCGGGGTGTTGCTACGCGGACTACTCGAACCGGATCAGCGGCTTGATCATCCCGTCTTCTTTCGTCTCCATCATCTCGAAGGCCCGTTCGATGTCCTCGAAGTCGAACTCGTGGGTCGTCATCTTCGTCGGGTCGACCTTGCCCTGTTCGAGCAGCCGCAGCAGCCGCCGGATACGCAACCGCCCGCCCGGACAGAGGTCGGTGACGATGTCGATCTCGGCCATCCCGACGCCCCACTCCTCGCGGGGGATGTGCCGGAACTCGCCTTCGCCGTGGTAGCCGACGTTCGAGACCGTCCCGCCCGGCTTGGTGACCTTGATACAGTCCTGGAGAGTCTGGTCGGCTCCGAGCGCCTCGATCGCGGCGTCGACGCCCTTACCGTCCGTCAGCTCCATGATCTGCTCGACCGCGTCGCCGTCCTCGAAGTCGACGATGTCGGTCGCGCCGTACTCGCGGGCCAGTTCCTGGCGGTTCTCGACAGTCTCGACGGCGATGATGCGCCCGGCACCCTGTAGCTCGGCGCCTTTCGTCGCCATCATCCCGACCGGACCCTGCGCGAAGACCGCGACGGTCCCGCCCATCGGGATGTCGGCGTTCTCCGCGCCGGCGAAGCCGGTCGAGAGCATATCGGCTGTGTAGGCAGCCTCGTGATCGGTGACGCCGTCCGGGATGTGTGCGAGGTTCCCGTCGGCGTCGTTGATGTGTGCGTACTCGGCGAACGTGCCGTCCTTGACGTTGGCGAACTTCCAGCCGCCCAGCGCCCCGTTGGACTGGGAGGGGTGGCCGTCCTGTGCGGCCTCGGAGTTCCAGTCCGGCGTGATCGCACCGACCGCCACGCGGTCGCCGGGCTCGAAGTCCTCGACTGCCTCGCCGACTTCCTCGACGACGCCGACGACCTCGTGGCCCAGTGTGAGGTTCTCCCGTTCACCGATCGCGCCGTGTACGGTGTGTGTGTCCGACGTACAGACCAGCCCGACCGTCGGTTTGATGATCGCGTCCATCGGACCGGGTTCGGGTCGTTCCTTCTCGACCATCGCCGTCTCGCCGATTCCTTCCATAACGAATGCTTTCATTG
>JBMCBU010000105.1:0-6737 GCA_048623335.1 Halapricum sp. | reverse complement strand
CGCCGGACGTCGTCGAGAAACGCCTCACTGCGACCGCCATACACCAGGTGGCTGTCACAGTCACAGTCAGACGCGCCGATCCCGGAAACGGTCTCGCCGGGCAGCCGTTGGCTGACGCCACACTCGATGTCGGCCTCGGCCGAGCGGACGACCTCGACGATTCGCGTCCCCGGATGGCCGAGCAGGTAATCGACGTGCCAGTGGCGCGCGTCGTTCTCACCGCTCGCAACCCGTCGATGGCGGTCGATTCGGGAGAACCCGCCGGGGCCGAACGCACTCCCGGAGTACGCGTAGTTCCCCGCCGCCAGTTCACGCTCGCCGGCCGCGCCGAACGTGATCGTCGCCGCGTCGGGAAGCTCGATCAACAACGTGTAGGTGCCACTCGTCACAGTCGCCATTGCACTGCGGATCACAAAACCGCACCGCCGTTTGGTTTTGGCCGGCCGAATTCCACACAGTTGTCCATATCTGTTTTCAGCGGTTGGGAACACCCCTCCCTTCTTTACTCGTTTGGTTGGCTACTCTTACTTAGGTGGACCTAAATGACCGAGGTGCTAGCCGACACGGCTCCGGGCGAGTCCGTCTCTCTAGAGCGGGTGCCGGACGACGACGTCCGGGCTCGCTTGCTCAGACTCGGCTTCCTGGACGGAGCCGTCGAATGTCGCAATCGACTCCGGAGGGGACCGATCGTCCTCAGACGCAACGGCACGGAAATGGCACTCGGGGCCGATCTGGCCGCCGAGATCGAGATCTCGCGCACGGAGGCGAATAGATGAGCTGTCACGAGACCGCCGGCTGTGAGGTCGACGCCGACTCGACGGTCGCGCTGGTCGGCTGTCCCAACGTCGGCAAGAGCGTCGTTTTCGGTGCACTCGCCGAGCAGTACGTCGACGTCTCGAACTATCCGGGGACGACCGTCGACACGACCGAGGCTGTCTTTGGCGACGCGAAACTGACCGACACGCCCGGGGTCTACGGGATCTCCAGCTTCGACGAGGAAGAGCGCGTCACCCGCGAGATCGTCCTCGATGCGGACGTGGTCGTCAACGTCGTCGACGCGACCCAGCTGGATCGGGACCTCTTTTTGACGTTGCAGTTGCTCGATATGGGCATCCCGACGGTCGTCGCGTTGAACATGATGGACGAGGCCGAGGCCGACGGCGTGGACATCGACGTAGACGCGCTGGAGGCGGAACTCGGCGTCCCGGTCGTCCCGACCGTCGCCGTCGACGGAGAGGGAATCGACGAACTCCGCGAGCGGATCGACGACGCTCGCGCGCCCGAGTCGACAGCGATCGAACGGTGGTTCGAGGAACTCCCCGAGGACATCGACGCCACGCGTGCGGAGAAGACGCTACTGGTCGAAGGAGACGAACCGACCGCTGAACGGGTTTCGACGGGCAAGGTCGTCGCCGATGGCGGCGTGCCAGCACTCACAGACGTCGGCCAGCGCGAGGACGTCTACGGGCACCGTCGCCGTCGTGTCGAGGAAATCGCCGGGGGCGTGCTCTCCAGAGTGGAGCGGAAGTCCTCCTGGGCCGAGCGACTCAGCGACCTCATGCTTCACCCGCTGACGGGAACGCCGATCGCACTCACCATGCTGGGCGCGATCTTCTACTTCATCGGCGTCGTCGTCGCCCAGAAAGTCGTCGACTTCCTCGAGGTCACGGTCTTCGGCGAGTACTACAATCCGATCGTCGAAGGAACCGTCGAGAGTCTCCTTCCCGCCGCGTCCTGGGCCGAGCCGATCGAGTTCCTGCTGATCAACGGCAATCTCGGTCTGTTGACGATCACCGTCCAGTATATCGTCGGCGTGTTGCTCCCGCTGGTCGTCGCCTTCTATTTCGTGATCGGCCTGCTCGAAGACTCCGGAATGCTTCCCCGGCTAGCGGTACTGACTGATCGGGGGCTCAACCGCATCGGGCTGAACGGACGGGCGATCGTCCCGATGATCGTCGGTGTCGGCTGCGTGACGATGGCGGTTATCACGACCCGGATGGTCGGCGACCGCCGCGAGCGGCTCATCTCGACGGCCTTGCTCGGGCTGGGAATCCCTTGTTCGGCACAGCTCGGGGTCATCATGGGGCTGCTTGCAGGCCTGGGTCTGATCTGGTGGTTCGGCTACGTCGGCGTGCTGTTGGTCGTGCTCGGGATCGCCGGCCTGTTCCTCGATCGGACACTCCCCGGCGACAGCACGCCGCTGGTGACCGAACTCCCCCGGATGCGCCTGCCCCGGCCGCGGAACATCCTCCGGAAGACGTACAACCGGACGAAGCTGTTCCTCCGGGAAGCGATTCCGCTGTTCGGCGCGACTGCGATCGCCATCTCGGCGCTCGAATACTACGGCGGGTTCGCGGTGATCCAGCGGGCGCTCGCGCCGGTTACCGCACTCGTCGGGCTGCCCCAGGAGTTCGCGCGCGTCCTCTTGCTCGGACTGGTCCGGCGTGACTTCGCCGCGGCCGGGATGACCGACATGGCGCTGGGCACCGCCGAGATGTTCGTCGGCCTCGTCGTCATCACCCTGTTCGTCCCCTGTATCCTCGCGATGGTGATGATCCTCAAAGAACGGGACGCAAAGAGCGCGCTGTTGATGTGGGTCGGCTCCTGGGTCGTCGCTTTCGGCGTCGGTGGCCTGCTGGCGGTGATCCTCTGATGATCTGTCCGAGCTGCAACTTCGAGTTCGATCCGTCTCGCGGGCTGCAGTGTCCGCGCTGTGGCGAGGCCATCGACTGCGGCGAGATCGGCTGTGCCAACTGCGACGCCTGCAACGACATCTTCCAGCAGGTCTCCCGGAAGATCCGATCCGGCGATTGATCGGGATTGTCGTCTGTCTTTCCCGGGTCGAGCGCACGAGAGAGTGCGCCCGAACCGGTACATCGCTACGACGATCACGCTGAGAGGACGTCACGATCCATAGAGCGGAACCGTGGTCGGCCACCGCTGCTGTTGATTTCGAGATGGCGTGGTGTTGCACGTGCACAGAGACGCCACGGTGCCGGAAGTCGAAGAGCGTATGAACCAGCCAGCCCACCTGACAGCTAATGGGCACCGACGAGACTCACGAGAACGCGAAACAGGACGTGATCGCGGTCGACGCCGACGACAACGAACAGGGGCTAGTCAACCGGCTCGACGCCCACACTGGCGACGGGATCCGCCACCGAGCCTTTACCGCCCTGCTGTTCGACGGCGAGGGGAACATCCTGCTGGCCCAGCGCGCCAGCACTAAGCGCCTGTGGGCCACCTTCTGGGACGGGACCGTCGCTTCCCACCCGCGGGAGGGGCAGACACAGGAGGCGGCTACTCGCGAGCGCCTCGAGGAGGAACTGGGGATCACGCCCGAGCAGTACGAGAACCTCCGGGTGACCGATCGCTTCGAGTACAAGCGCTATTTCGAGAACGCGGGCGTCGAACACGAGGTCTGTGCGGTCTTGCAGGCGACCCTGACCGACACGAGTCTCGACCCGAACCCCGAAGAAGTCGACGGGCTCATGTGGGTACCCTACGACCGCCTCCACGAGAACCCACAGTACTACCGTCAGCTGCGATTGTGTCCCTGGTTCGAGATCGCGATGCGCCGGGACTTCGAGTGACTGCGGGTTCTTTTGCTCCGACAGCCGAGGCTGGCCTTCACGCCAGTCGCCACTCGGTTTCGCCGTCGGGACGTTGCCCGGCGGGTTCGATCACGTCGCGACGCTCCATCTCTTCGAGGACTTCGCCGAGCCGATCGGGCTGGGCGATTTCCATCTCGATGCGTTCGATCTCGTGATACTCCCGGAGCGCAGCGCGGATGTCTTCCGGGTCGAAGGTCTCGGCGTCGGATTTGTCCATCACACCCGAGATCAGATCGACCATGTCCTCGACGAAGTTCCAGGGGTAGACGACCCAGACCCACTGTTCGAGGCGTTCGCCGACGAAGTCCGGCTCGAAGTCGCTCGTGCCGAGCAGCTGGAGCGTCGCCGTCCGCACCGTGTTCGGGTCGCGCTCGCGGACGTACTCGGCGGCGTGAGCCATCGACTGGCCGGTGTCGGCGATGTCGTCGACGATCAGGACGTCTTTGCCCTCGACGGAGCCTTCCGGCATCGGATAGCGCACCTCGGGTTCGTCGCCCTTGGCCGCGGCCCCGACGTAGTGTTCGATCTTCAGGCTCGTCAGGTCGTCCAGCCCGAGAAAGTCACAGAGCGTGCGACCGGCGAACCAGCCGCCACGGGCCAGTGCAACGACGACGTCCGGCTCGAAGTCGTCGGCTTTGACCTCGTCGCTGACCTCGCGCGTGAGGCCGTAGATGTACTCCCAGTTCGTGATCGTGCAGGGGAACTCCTCCGGCAGGTCGCTCATCCGGTGGTCACCATCCGGGTCATCGGTTCGACCGGCTATTAACCCGGCGGGTTCGAGCAGAAAACGCCAAACGGTTAACCCGACGGCCCACTCACCGACGGGCATGGACACCCGCGACGCCTACCTCGTCGACGCGTTCACCGACGAACCGACCGACGGCAACCCTGCCGGCCTCGTCCCGGAGGCCGACGGCCTCGAGGCCGACCAGATGGGGGCACTGGCGAACGAACTGGGCGCGAGCGAGACGGCCTTCGTGCTCGACAGCGACGTCGCGGACCGACGGCTCCGGTATTTCACGCCCGAGACGGAGGTCGATCTCTGCGGGCACGCCACGATCGCCAGCCACGCTTGGCTCTACGAGCACGGGGTTATCGAGGCCGGCGATCACACCGTCGAGACGGACGTCGGTGTCCTCGACATCCGTGTCGAAGCGGACGGCACGGTCTGGATGACCCAGAACGAGCCGACGGTGACGGAACTCGACGTCGACCCGGCACGGGTTGCGGACGCGCTGGGGACCGAGGCCGACGCGATCAGGGCCGTGGGGCTCCCGATCGCTCGCACCTCGACGGGTCTGCCATTTCTGGCGGTCCCGATCGAGTACTTCTCGCACCTCTCGGCGATGGAGCCCGACATGCGCGCCATCGAACGGCTCTGTGAGACACACGACGCGACCGGGATCTACGTGTTCACCTTCGACACCCTCGAAGGCGAGTCGACGCTCCACGGCCGGATGTTCGCCCCGGGCGCGGGCGTCGAGGAGGATCCCGTCACCGGGACCGCAAGCGGCGCAGTCGGGGCATACCTCGCCCATCAAGGGGCACTTGAGGACACGACAGCGATGACCTTCGAGCAGGGCCACTTTCTGAATCGACCCGGAACCGTCTCGGTCAGCGTCGATCCCGAGGTCACGGTCGGCGGGCGAGCCGTCACGACCCTCGAAGGGACGGTCGTCGTCCCCGAGAGCCACGAAGACGACATCATCGAAGTCTGACAGAGAGGCGCATCGCTAACCAGGGGTTCTCAACGGTTTATCGCCCGATTTCGACCGATAGCGCAACTCCTATACGGAAGAAAGACAAATACGTTCTCAGCATGCAGCGGCTCGAGTCGGTGCCCCAGGACTTCGATCGGGTGCTCTCTTCGATGTGCACCGAGCCCCATCCAGCGGCCCGGCACGCGGCAGAACGGTTTCTCGCGACGAATCCGGGGGATCCGGAGACATATCAGGCGGTCGCCGACCTGGAACGTGACGCGGTCGAGTTGCTCGGCACGATCACGGGCCTGCCCGATCCGGCTGGCTACGTCACCAGCGGTGGGACGGAAGCGAACATCCAGGCCGTGCGGATCGCGCGAAACCGCATGGATACCGACGAGCCGAACATCGTCGTCCCGACCCACGCTCACTTCAGCTTCTGGAAGGCGGCCGACCTCCTGGGGGTCGAACTTCGGACCGCGCCGGCACGCGATCACCGCGCGGACAGCGACGCGATGGCCGAGTTGATCGACGACGACACCGTGCTCGTGGTCGGCGTCGCGGGATCGACCGAGTACGGGTACGTCGACCCGATTCAGGAACTGGCCGGGCTGGCCCACGACGCCGACGCGCTCTGTCACGTCGACGCTGCCTGGGGTGGATTCTATCTACCTTTCAGCGACCATCGGTGGCATTTCGGCCACGCCGACGTCGACACGATGACGATCGACCCGCACAAGGTCGGACAGGCCGCCGTACCCGCGGGCGGACTGCTCGCACGCTCGCCGGCGTTGCTGGACGAACTGGCGATCGACACGCCCTACCTCGAGTCGACCAAGCAGGTCACGCTGACCGGCACTCGTTCGGGAGCGGGCGTCGCCAGCGCAGTCGCGGCCATGGAGGCACTGTGGCCCGAGGGCTATCGCGAACAGTACCGCCGCTCGATGGACAACGCCCGGTGGCTGGCCGACGAACTGACCGCGCGCGGCTACGACGTGGTCGAGCCGGAACTGCCGCTGGTCGCCGCGGACGTCTCCCAGCCGCTGGTCGAGAAGCTTCGCGATCGAGGCTGGCGCGTCGCCAGGACCGGGACCGACGAACTGCGGGTAGTCTGTATGCCGCACGTGACCCGATCGATGCTGCGGTCGTTCGTTGCCGACCTCGACTGGTACTAGTGCTAGACCCGCGAAAGCGGCTGCTGCTGGCGAACTGGAACCAGTACGCTTTATGTCTAATCGTGCTCAGTGCTTACCGTGCCCATCGAGCTGGTTCCCTGCCTCGCGGGCGGTATGGGGGGGTTCTACGCGGCGATCGAAGGAGCGGTCAGAACCGCGACGGGGCCGATCGGGTTGGTGTTGATCGGCGTGTACTCGTTTCTGATCGCGTTCGTCCTCCCGTTGCCGAGCGAGATCGTCCTCGCGCC
>JBMCBU010000104.1:0-6753 GCA_048623335.1 Halapricum sp. | reverse complement strand
CCCACTCGTCGTCCGCCCCATAGGCGTCGTCGCCGTACTCCACGTCGATCTGCTGGAGGCTCACCACGTTGGCGATCCGCGAGGCTGCAACGTCCTCCGCCAGCGCCCAGTAGGTATCGACCTTGCGGACGAGGCCTTTCTCTCGGAGCCGCGCGAGCGTCTTGTGAACGCTCGAATGCGGAACAGTGGTCAGTTCGGCTAGCTCTTTCGGGGTGAAACCCATCTCGGGGTGTTCCAGCAGCACTGAGAGGAGCTTCTGGGCGTTCGTCCCGGGCCGAACCGGTGGGGGTTCGTCGCCCGAATCAAGCTCAATCGGCATAATGTCTGTCTATGTCAGCGTATGTCGGCTTATGTCATAAGCATTTTCTCTCGAGGGTTCCACGCCGAGCGGGACGTCCCTGACCTGGCTATCAAGCTCGAACGCCCGTCTACGACTCGGAGAGGGAGCTGGAACGTGGCTGGTCGTCTCGATCCCGACAGATCCCGATCTCGCAGTGGCTAATACGACAATTCTGCGGGAACGTGGACGGTCGAACACGAGCGTGAGGACGTGATCGATGGGCAGGAGGCGTTGACTGCTCTTCCGGTAGACGCCCGCAACTGATGGGCTCTCGGCTTCTCACAGACGACGCGTCGATATTCCCTACAGCCGTCACTCTTTTTGTTCTTCTTCCAGAATGATCGTCTTCTGATAGGCTTCCCTGAGGTGGAACTTCGTCGAGTCACTTTCCGCCCGATCGAGCGCCTCCGCGAGATGTGTCTGCAGTGCGGTCAGATCCACCCTCTCGTTGCGGTCTTTCAAAGACATGCTCTCTCACACAGAGCGACGCGCTCACGCCTCTTTGTAATGATGTGCATAAAGCTGCTCAAAGACTGATTACTTCCGATCGTACGACTGGTGGAAACTCGGCGACTCACCGGATCCTGACAGATGAACGTAGTTCACACTCTCGTTGAACGTCTTCACGCACATCAATACAAGGGCGACATGGACAGTAGGTACACCGAAACGCGGACACGATCGGTGAGAGCGTGACCCGAATAACACTCCTCGTCGCGGTGCTCGTCGCCTCGACAGCCCTGCTCGTCTCGACAGGAGCGGCCCCGTTCTCGACCGGGACCGACGACGTCGAGGGCGTCGACATCGTGATGGAGCCGGCCGACGGCCCGAACGGCAAGTACGCGGTCATCGACGAAAACGGCGAGATCGCACTGCTGTTGAGCGGTGAGAATCCGGACCTCGACGCCGAGGGCATCGCCGGGGAGACGGTCACACCACTCCATCGCGTCTTCACGATCACGAACAACGGCACCGAAACCGCACGCGTCTGGATCGAAGACGACGCCGATGACGTCCGTTTTTACCGTGCCGACGATCCCGAAGACAGCCTCGAAGGGCCCGAAAACGAGTTCGATATCGGGCCAGGCGCGACGGTTCACGTCGGTTTACTCGTCGATACCCGTGGCGACCACGACGTCGAGAACGTCTCGCAGTTCACCGTCCACGTCGAGCAGGGCACGCCAGAGGAGGATGACGGTACTGACGACGGGACGGACGGAGACAGCGGCGGTGACGAGACGGACGGAGACAGTGGCGGTGACGGTACTGACGACGGGACGGATGGGGGTGTCGACGATACGACCCCGCCGACAGTCTCCGGTTTCGACGCGGCGAATCCGGAGGGGCAAAACGTCTCGATCAGTTTCGATAGCGACAAGCAACTGTCGAAGATCAACGTCACACTTCGCGGCCCGGAGAACGCCACGCTCGCCGCAGACGACTTCGCGTACGACCCCACCAACGGCACCTACGCCGCCACGTACGACGGCAGCAGCGACGGGACCTATACAGCGACGCTGCACGCAGCCGCGGACGCCGCCGGGAACGACGGCGCAACCGCCCAGTCCGATCAGGTGACCGTCGATACGACCCCGCCGACAGTGTCGATCCTCGAACCGACGGACGGAGCGGACTACAACGGTAGCGACGTATCGCTCGCCGTCAGCGCCGACGAGCCGATCAGCAACTGGAGCTACAGCGTCGACGGCGCCACCAACCAGTCGTTCAGTCCAAATACGACGCTCGCTGGTCTCCCCGAAGACCAGTACAACGTGACCGTCTACGCCGAAGATGACGCGGGTAACGTCGGATCGAAAGCGGTGACGTTCACCATCGACACGACTGCACCGACGATCCCGGACGACTCGTTCACCGTGACGAACCCTGAGGGGCAGAACGTCTCAATCGGTTTCGACAGCGACGAGCAACTGTCGAAGATCAACGTCACGCTCCGCGGCCCGGAGAACGCCACGCTCACCGAAGACGACTTCGCGTACGACTCTGTCAACGGCACCTACGCCGCCACGTACGTCGGGAGCCGCGACGGCACATACAGCGTAACCCTGACGACCGCGAAAGACGCTGCTGGCAACGACGGTGCAACTGGTCAGCTAGATACTGTCACCATCGATACGACTGCACCGACGGTCGATTCGTTCAGCGCGACGAACCCGGAGGGGCAGAACGTCTCGATCAGCTTCAACAGCACCGAGCCACTGTCGAAGATCAACGTCACGCTTCGCGGCCCGGAGAACGCCACGCTCGCCGCAGACGACTTCGCGTACGACTCCGCCAACGGCACCTACACCGCCACGTACGACGGCAGCAGTGACGGGAATTATACAGCGACACTGCACGCGGCCGCGGATGTCGCCGGTAACGATGGTGCTCTGGGTCAAACCGACACCGTCGAGGTCGACACAGCGGATACCAGCGACGGTGACGGTGGCGGAGACGTGGCGGAGATCGGCGGCTCCGACGTGACGACGCTACTCGGCGGACTCTTGCCTCTGGCGCTGTTGCTGTTCTTGCTCGCCGTCTATCGGCGATATCGTGATGAGGAGTGATCGGACGGGCCTCGTCGATCGAACGCCGGCGGGGCCACCGTTTTCGAAGCCGATCGCGAGACCGTCAGTGATACGGGAATGGGAGGCGACCGCGCAAACGAGACCGGATGAACGCGTCCACGCCGGCTCCACGGTGGTCGATCCGAGACCGATTGAGCGTCGCTGATGCGCTGTTGATCGCGGTCGTCCCGGTCGTCCTGGTCGGCGTGTACGCCTTACCGGTTGCCACGCGAGAGGCACTGGTATTCAGATACGCGGATCCGACGCTCCGGACCGCGTTCGCTGCCCCGTTCGTCCATCTCGACGTGTCGCACCTGCTGTTCAATCTCACAGCGTACGGTCTGATAGTCGGGACGATCTACGTGCTGAGCGCCGCTAGCGGCCGCCGCGATGAGTTCCGGGTCGTGTTCGTGTCGCTGCTCCTCGTCGGTCCTCCCGTGCTGTCGTATCTGAACCTGACGATCGTCCGCCTGGGTGTCACGTACGGGTTTTCGGGCGTCCTGATGGCCTTCTACGGGTACCTGCCGTTGTCGATCGCGGGGTACCTGGACTCGCGGCTGCGACTCGGCCAGCTCAGAACGCTCGCTCCCCTGTTTTTCTTTATCGGGCTGGTGCTCGTGACGACTCAGACGCTCCGGGCAGTCCTGGATCATCCGGTGACAGTCGCCGTCGATGGCGTTCCCACGTCGGTCACGTGGGTACTGGTGGCGACGCTGGCGGGGTTGCTGGTAGTGCTGGTGCTGGTTGTGACGCTGTACGTGCTTTCGGCTGCCGACGGCGATCCGATCGGATATCAGCTCCGCAACGCCGTCAAGCAAAGTGGCGACTTCGAATTCGCGATCTGGGCGTTGGTACTGCTCCTCGCTGTTCCGTTCGCGACGTTCCCGTCCGATCCCGTTTCTGGTACCCGCGTGTTCAATCTCTACGTCCACCTGCTCGGGTACGCGCTGGGTTTTATCGCGTCGTACCTCTATGACGTGCTCGCCCGCGAGACAGTCTTGGGCAGCTGATTTGACGACCCCCATCAAATACTTATCACGACCGCCACAACGGTCGGCCGATGAACTGGCGGGGCACAGTCACGAAAGCCGTCGGCGCAGTGCTCGCACTCGCGCTGCTCGCGCTCGTGGTCGGCCAGTTGCTCGGCCAGCCGGTCCTTCTGAGTTACGTCACGACGGGGAGCATGGAACCGACTATCGACGCCGGTGACGGTTTCGTTGCGGTGCCGACAGCGATCGCCGGACCGGTCGAAGAGGGCGATGTCGTCGTCTTCGAGGCCGAACAGATCCAGGGCGGCGGGCTGACGACCCACCGAGTCGTCGACGAGACCGACCGCGGATTCGTCACGCGAGGGGACGCCAATCCCTTTACCGATCAGGACGACGGTGAGCCACCGGTCAAGCGAGAGCAGATCGTCGCCGTGGCCTGGCAGGTCGGGGGCGAACCGGTCGTGATCCCGCATCTTGGCACGATCGCCGAAGGCATCCAGGGGTCCATCGAGGCACTCCAGACCCGCCTCGCCGGCCTGCTGGGCACGCGCTCGCTACTCGGCGTCCAGGGGTTCGGCTATCTCATCTTCGGCCTGACTGTCCTGCTGTATGCGATCGACGTGCTGCTCAGCAGCGACCGGCGACGGGATCGCGCTCGCAAGCGCGAGAGTGGGCTCAGCGCCCGTGTCGTGGTCGGCGTGATGGCGGTATCGCTGGTCCTGGCAGCGACGGCCGCGATGGTCGCTCCCGCTGGATCGCAGTCGTTCGAGATCGTTAGCGCAGAGTTCGAGTCCGACCGTTCGGACGTCATCGAGGCGGGAACGAACGAAACGCTGCAGTACACCGTCGGCAACGGCGGGCAGGTTCCCGTCTACGTTTACTTCGAGGAGGGAAGCGAGAACGTCGGGATCCAGCCTGATCGATTCAAGGTTGGTGGCAACGAGATGGTGAACGGGACACTCACGCTCACTGCACCCCCCGATACCGGCTCGTATCGGTTGTTTCTGACCGAGTACCGGTATCTGGCGTTGTTGCCCGAAGAGTACGTCCGAAGCCTGTATGCAGTTCATCCATGGCTCCCGATCGTCGTCATCGACGCGCTGATCGGCGTGCCGTTTTACCTGGTCGGGATCGTTCTCGTCGGCACGGAACGGGTCCGAAGACGCGACAGGGACAGGCCGACGATAGTCGATCGCCTGCTCGCACGACTCCGATAGCAGGAAACGATTACGGGTCCGACCGGCGACAGTATTAATATCGAACCGTTGAATAGTCAATGTGATGGGATTGTGGGGTCTCCGGACCCGAGCTGTCGTCGATCAATATTTCGGCGTCATCGCGGTAGCGCTCGTGTTACTGGTCGTCGCCGGCGGAGTGGTCGCGTACGACGCACACACGGGTCCGAACGAACGCACCGAGACGACGACCGAAACGGTCGTTCTCTGGAACTCGACCGGACAGTTCAGCCACGAGGCGACAGTCGTCGAAGACACCAGGGTTTTCGATGCAGGCGAGACACTTACCAACCGCACCCAGTATTTCCAGCGGATCGCACCCACACTCGAGGGGGCGTTCGCGTACGGTTACACGGCCTCGAACGGATCGGTCGCGGTGAACGCGTCGGTCGCGCTTGTCACGCGATCAGTCACCGAAGACGGAAACGAACAGTGGCAGGTCACGGAACCGCTCAACCGGGCCGAGCGGACGCTCGCCCCTGACGAATCGGTCCAAGTCCCGTTCGAGCAGAACGTCACCGAAGTCGAAACCGAACTCGAAGCGATCCGATCGGAACTCGGCACGACCGCCGGTACCGCGGAGACGTTCTTCGAAGCGACGGTACGACTCGACGGTACTCGGGGCGGCGAGGCTGTCGAAACGACGCAGTCCTATCAGCTTCCGCTTACTATCGAGGACGGTCTCTACCGGGTCAACGATACCGGCCCGGTCGATGACGAGGGGGAGGTGACCGTCCGTGACGAGGAGACAGTCCCGGTGACGGTCGGTCCGCTCCGATCGTACGGCGGCCCGTTGCTGGCGGTCGTCGGTCTCGGTGGTCTGATTGGACTCTCCGTGGGTCGCCGGACGGACTGGTTCGAGGTGAGCGAACGTGAACGCGACTATCTGGCGTATCGAGCGGACCGCAACGAGTTCGACGAGTGGATCACCGAGGTCAACCGACCGATTGATCGGCTCGCCGACGCCGACACCCAGGTTGGGACGGCGACTCTCGCCGGACTGGTCGACCTGGCGATCGACACCGACCGACGGGTGCTCGAGACGTCCGCAGAGCAGTATCTGGTCTTCGAAAACGACGTCGTCTACAGCTACGAACCACCGACGCTCGCGGACGACCGCGATCCGTTACGCGAGGCCGATGGATCCGTCGAGGACTCGAACGCCGACCAGTCGGGACTGCTCGGAGGACTTCTCGACAGCGAGGGCGGCGAACGTGGCGGTGAAAACACGGACTCGTCGGAGACAAACACACGACCTGTGGGTGACGGCGCTGACGAGCCGGAACGGGATCCCGATGAGTGACCGGGCTGGGTAAACGGTTCTGATCAACATACGGCGAGCGAAGCGAGCGGACGCGACTGCTGGCAGTTCGACTGGGAAACAGGAGTGCCGGATGGCAATCCTACAGTGGCCCCTGTCCGCGGTCGTTCGGCGGTCCGTTCGGATCATCCCCCCACTGACTCGGAGGGTTGCATTTACGGGTTCGAACTGTGACGGACTCGACTATCGTACTCTCCGGGTCGTTGACGACGTACTCGTGACGGCTGACACGCTCGTAGAACATGTAAAAGATGTCTCCGTCGAGATCGTCCGGGAGGGGGCAGTCAATTTCTCCAACAGT
>JBMCBU010000103.1:0-6775 GCA_048623335.1 Halapricum sp. | reverse complement strand
TTTCGAGGACTCCCTGCGGTCGTCCTCGCTGCTCACGGCCTCGGCGGATTCCCATCGTAGGCGCCCAGGTCGTTGTAGAAGTTCAACAGCCCGAACTTGAGCTTCTCCGGATCCATATCGATCATCTCCGCGCGTTCTTCCGCCGGGAAAGTCCCACGGACGGCGTAGTCACGCATCTCGACCTCGGCGTCGCGGGTGTAGCGCCTGTCGACGAGGACCCGCGCCCCGAAGTCACTCGGCGAGCGCACGACACGTCCCAGTGCCTGGCGAGTTTTCCGAACAGTGGGGATCTCGACGGCGTAGCGCCAACCGGCGTCCTCGTCAGCGTCGGGCCCCTCACCGCCGAAGGCCACCTGATAGGCGTCCTGGACGGCGTCCATCCGGTCGTCCAGGTGTGGGTAGGGCACACCGACGACCACGACCGTCCGGGCGTCGTCGCCGTCGTAGCTGACGCCTTCGGTGAGCGTCCCCCACAGCGAGGAAAAGAGCACGCCGTGCTCGCCGTCGGTGAACGCCTCGCGCAACTCCTGGGCCGGCGTGGCTGGCTCGTCGAGATATCGATCCGCGTCGGTCTCGACCCGGTGGTAGTACCGCTCGGCCTCGGCGTAACTCGGGAAGAACGCGAGCGTGTTCCCAGGGGTGAAGCGGACGGCGTCTTCGAGCACGCCCGTGACGGCGTCCTGGGTGGCCGGATTATCGCGCTCGCTGGCAAAGAGGGCAGGTGCTTCGACGGCGTAGGTCCGACGACGCTCCTCGGGAAACTGCGCGCCGTAGGCCATCGTCTCCGCGTCGGCCAACCCGAGCACGTCTTCGGTCACCTCGAAGGGGCGAAGCGTCGCGCTCATCAGCACCGCCGCATGCAAATCGTCGAACAGCGATCGCGTCACGCGCTCGGGAATGCAGGTGTATAGCTCGGCTCGGCCGTAGATTTCACCGGCTGAGTCATCACCGAGTCCCACCTGTCCGTCAGCAGTCTGCTGACGAACACTTATCACAGGATACATCCCCTGGCTGTCGCTGTCGTCGAACCACGCTTCGAGGAACGTCGCCGCCTGCAAGGTCTGACACTCCTTGCGAACGGTGGTCTCGCCGTCCTTGTAGGCCTCCTCGTAGCGCTGGTCGAGTTCCCGACCGAGTTCCAGCGCGCGCTCCAGTTCTTCCCGATAGCCGGGTCCAGTATAAGAACGCAGGAACGACAGCGTCAGGTCGTCCTTGCGGTCCTCGTTGGCGATCGACAGGTCCGTCCACTGATCGTCGACCGCCGCTTCTCGAACCGTGTCAGGACCCATCGTCTCCCGGTACGTCGCCGCGAGAGCGTCTCGATAGGTTTCGATGACGTTCCGGGCAGCCTCGACGCGCGGGTCGTCGGTCTCCTCGAGTTCCTCAAGCGCCTGCCCGAGCGTAGTCTCGGTCAGCGTCCGACGGGCGTGCTCGCGGGCCGCGTCCTCGACGTTGTGTGCTTCGTCGAAGACCGCGATGACGTCCTCCGGGTCGCGACCGAGCCACCGGAAGAACTGCTCGCGGATCATCGGATCCAGCAGGTGATGGTAGTTGGCGATCACCAGATCGACGCCGTCCATCCCCTCCTTGAGGAGTTCGTACCCACACAGCCCTTGTCGATCGGCGTAGGCGTAGATGTCCTCGGGCGTGCGCACGTCGTCGTACAGCCACGCGTAGAAGTCGTCGGTATCGGCAGTCAGGTTCCGGTAGTAATGCTCGCAGGTCGCCCGCTCCTCGAACGCCGAGAGGTCGTCCTCGATGGCCTCCAGGTCGTCCATCACGGCCGAGCGTGCCTCCGTAGCCTCGCTCTCGCCGGCCTGGCTGGCCTCGAGCAGTTCCCGCTGGCGGTGCTTTAGTTCGGCGCGCTCACGTTCGAGTTCGACCTGTTCGCGGGTCGTGTCCCGCAAGGCCTGACACTCCTCGTAACCGACGTCGATGTGACACATCGAGGCCTTCCCGCGAAAGACCAGCGCGCGCAGGTCTTCGGTCTGCGCGATTGCGCTTGCCTCCTCGATGAACTGGCGGGTCTGCTGGTGAACGTTGGTCGTGATGACGACGGTCTTGTCGGTCTCGCGGGCGTACTCCAGCGCCGGTGTCAGCGACGCCAGCGTCTTGCCCGTCCCGCAAGCGCCTTCGAAGAGCACGTCTCGACCGTCTTCGAGCGCGTCATAGATCCGGCCCATCGCCTCCCGCTGGTGGTCGTAGGGCTGCTCGTAGGGAAAAAACCGGAGATACGACGGCTCTGTTGCCACACCAGTGAGTTCGCGATTCGCGAGCAAAAACGTTCGCCCACCGGAGTGAAAGTGGTCGTGAATCGGATGCTGCCAGATGGACGAACGAACAGGACAACAGTCCCGATCGGTCAGTTCGGGACCGGATCTGCGCCGGACGAAGACAGTCCGGGCTTGCGGCGCTTCGCGCCGTTCCGGGCTGTGACTTCTAGGGGTCAAATCGGTCCTGCTCTTCGCTCACTGCGTTCGCTCATGCGCGGGACCGGATTTGAACCGGAGAAAACCTCGCTCCGCTCGGTTTTCAGGGCTCGAATCGGTCCTGCTCCTTCGTCGCTTCGCTCCTCAGTGCGCGGGACCGGATTCGAACCGGCGGACCCCTACGGGACAGCGTCCTAAGCGCTGCGCCTTTTCCTGGCTTGGCTACCCGCGCGCACTCGTCGCTATTCCGGAAATACGCAAGAATCTGTCGCTTCGAGGCGACCGACGACTCGGTGATCAGGAAATGACCAGCGGCTTCTTGTTTGTCCCTGCGAGAGGCTTGTTGCCGGTTCCGTTGCAGGCACCACAGGTCTCGCCCCCTCGCGTGCCGGTACCACCACATTCCGGACAGTCTGCAGTTTCCCCGGTCATCACCCACCAATATGTTCTGATACAACATTAATCGCTCGGTTTATGTCTTTATTTACAAAAATTCCCGAGAGAGCATCGACGGCGGCGTCGTGCGCCCGATCGGTTTCGCCTTCGGTAACGAGCGTCCTGATCGAGTCCGACACCGCCACCGATGTGAGGACGTCACGCCGGTGGCCACTGGCGACCTCGCGCTCATCGAGTCGGTCGCGCAGGTCGTCAACGAACGCTGCGAATTCGCTTGCCCCATCGAGTAACGTTTCGATCCCGTCCCGGAGTGGCGCGCTTCCCACCAGCACGCGTCCCTGCGTCGAGACGCCAACGACGACCGGATCCACTTCGCGACGCAGGCCGACGAGGAAGTCGTCCCCGACCCGGAAGGCGACGGCCAACACAGCGTCGAGTGGTAGGTCACTGCCGTTGTCGACGATCACTCTTCGTCGTGGACTTCGATTTCGAAATCGTCGAGCGTCTTGCCCTGGCGAACGAGCTTCTCGGCGACGACGAACTTCTCCATTCGGTCGAGTCGCTGCCAGTCTAGCTCTTCCGGGGGCGATTCCTCGAAGGCTTCGAACTGTTCGAGCACCCCCCCGTGGACGAACCGCGCGAATTCACCGCAGTTCGGACACTTGACCGAGAAGTGAGAGACGTTGTACGTCCGGGTCAGGGTGTGATCGAGACAGCTCGCACAGCGATAGGTAGTCGACGGCACTGTACGTGCTACGCATCGCACACGTTTGATTGCAGCGGAGTGACTACTCGATCGTCTCGGCCAGGGTCACGACGCGCTCGCGTAGCGTGGGCGCGCGCTCGGCGAGCACGATCGTCGATGACGTCCGACGATCGTCCAGCACGACCGTCTCCGGACCGATCGCCCTCTCGGCGCGGCCGGAACCACCGTCGGGGTCGAGGACGACCGTCTCCCAGCCCAGGTGGTCCAGTGCCGCCTCGACGCGGGAATCGTTTCGACAGCGACAGGCGAAAGAGAGGGCCGGACGCTCCTCGCGGGCGTCAAGCAGCAGCTCGGCGGTGTGGCTCGACGCGCCGAATCGGACGCCGCGGTTGGGCCGCAGTCCCGACAGCGTCCGGGCGACACGTCCCTCGACGGCGGCGACCTCGTGCTCGTGTTCGGCGTAGGGAGTCGCCCCGACCACGTCCAGTCCGGCCGCATCGACCACGGGCGTGACGTCCCGCTCGACCAGTGCGGCGACGACGCCCTCGACGATCTCGGCAGTCCGCTCACGGGCGGCCCGGTCGCGTGCCTCGACCGTGTGGTGGACCGCACCCGGCCCCTCGCCGACGTCGAGGTTGTACCGGATCGCCCGCGAGAGCAGATCGACCCCCGACTCGACGGCCGTCGCGAGGTCGTCGCCGTGGGCAAGCCGCGTCGCGATCGCACTCGAGAGTGTACAGCCCGAGCCGTGGGTCGCGTCGGTGTCGACCCGCGGATGACGGATCGTCGTCACACCGTCGTCGGTGACGAGGACGTCCATCACTTCCGGCACAGGGATGTGCCCGCCCTTGATCAGGGCCGCGTCGGCACCCATCTCGACGAGTCGCTCGCCTACGTCGCGAGCCTCGCCCTCGTTTTCGGGGTCGATTCCCGTCAGAACGGCGGCCTCGTCGGCGTTGGGCGTCACGAGCGTCGCCTCGGCGATCAGCTCCTCGTAGGCGTCCTCGGCGTCGGGTTCGAGGAGCCGATCCCCGGACGCGGCGACCATCACCGGATCGACCACGAGATTCGGCAGTCGGTCGGCATAGGAGACGACGGTCTCGATGACGTCTGCGGTCGCGAGCATCCCGGTCTTGACTGCCGCCACGTCGAAATCAGCGAGCACGGCGTCGATCTGTGCCTCGATTTCCTCGATCGGCAGGAGATGCGATCCCTGCACGCCGACAGTGTTCTGGGCGGTGACGCTAGTGATCGCGCTCGTCCCGAACGCGCCGCCGGCTTCGATCGTCTTGAGGTCTGCCTGGATACCGGCCCCGCCACCGGAGTCGCTGCCCGCGATAGTCAACACGACCGGCGGCGACACGGGTGCTTGCTGTCGAGCCATGTATGGCTGTATTCGGCGACGATACAAATCGGTGGTGAATCGTCAGCGATCGATGCGTCCTCCTATCACAGGTGCGTGCGCTTGAATCGCGGGACGTTGAACGTGAACGGCGAATATTCGCCTACCCTCTTGACGGGAGTCCACACTGAATGCCACGCCCTTCAGGGCGTGGGAGCTTACTCACCCCGTATCCAAGACCCAGTGGCGTGGCAGGGACGGGTCACGGACGAGTTCGTGAGGGATGTCAGTGCGCTAGAGACGGATCTACCAAAATCGGTCTCGTCGTGGAGTACTGTACTAGGTCAGGAGAGTGATAGCAGTCGTTGTGGCTATCGAGCATCTCGGTTTCGAGCATCGTCACGAGTCAGACGTCCTGAAGCGCCGTCGAAATTCGCGTTCTATCTGCCCGAACACGAGGGGGAGGAGACTCATCCCGAACACGAGCAGCCACCCTTCAAACCCAATCGGAGTAGTGCTCAGTGCCAAAGAGATGCCAGGCAGGTAGACTGCGCCGAAGAGGATCACCGTTGACAGCCCCAGTGCACCCCACACGTACAGGTTTTCCGTGACTTCATTTCTGACGAGACCGGACGTGATATCCCGGACGTTGAACACGTGCCAGAGCTGAGCGAAGGCTAAGGTGAGGAACGAAATCGTGACGGCCTCGTCGGTGTCCATACCGCCGGCGTACATCTCACCGCCGATCACGAATGCTCCGATGACCGCGGCTGAGATCAGGATCCCGAACAGCCCCAGTTCGGTCCAGTTGGTTCGTGTCATAATCGATTCTTCTGGATCCCGAGGAGGACGGTCCATGATGTCGGTGCTGCCGCCACAGGCACCGAGTGCGAATGCCGGGAAAATGTCTGTCACGACGTTAAGGAAGAGAATTTGCAGCGGGAGCAAGGGCAGAGGAAAGCCGAGAAGCGCGGCGATCAAAATGACGAGCAGTTCGCTGACGTTACACGACATGAGATACAGCACGAACTTCCGGATGTTACTGAAGATGATCCGTCCCTCTCTGACAGCGTGATAGATGCTCGCGAAGTTGTCGTCCTGCAGAATCATGTCCGACGCTTCCTGAGCGACTTGCGTCCCGCGTTGACCCATCGCCACGCCGATGTCCGCCCGCTTGAGTGCCGGTGCGTCGTTGACGCCGTCACCAGTCATTGCGACGATAGAGCCCGCTGCCTGGTGAACGTCGATCAAATCGAGTTTGCTCGCGGGATCGACTCGCGCGAAGACGGAGGCGTTCACGAACCGGTCCCGCTCCGCCTCGGTGAGGTTCTCGATGTCGTCGAGTTCGCGGCCTTCGATGACCTCGGTGTCGTTTGGGTCTGCCAGCCCGACGCTCCGGGCGATGTTACTGGCCGTTCCCGCGTGATCGCCGGTCACCATGACGACGCGTATTCCTGCGTCCTGGCACCGCTGGATCGTCGATCTGACTTCCTCGCGCGGCGGATCGATTAGCCCAACCAACCCGATCAGCGACAAGCTCTCGTACGGCGAGTCCTCTGTCTGATCGACGGGTTTCCGAGCGAGTCCGAGAACGCGCAATCCGTCCTCGGCCATTCGCTCGCTCTTTTCGATCCACTCGTCCTTCTCGGCCGCCGACAACTCCCGGGAGTCCTCTCCCGTCACCACCCTGGAAGACGCGTCTATGACTGCCTCCGGAGCCCCCTTTACGGCTACCGTGTACCGTCCGTCGGAGTCGTGGTACGTCGCCATCATCTTGACGGCTGGGTCGAAGGCCACCTCCCGGGCTTCCGGCAGCGATTCGAGGAGGGCGTCCCGGTCGAGTCCCCCCTTCACCCCGGCGATCAGGAGAGCGACTTCCATCGGATCGCCCGTCACGTTTAC
>JBMCBU010000102.1:0-6860 GCA_048623335.1 Halapricum sp. | reverse complement strand
ATCACCCAGGACCCACAGGACATCGCCGACCCCGTGTTCAAGCAGATCAACACGACCGTCGTCCTCAACCTGGGCGACGAGGACGCCATCTCGGCGGTCAACATCCCCTCGAATCTCGAGTCGAAGGTCCCCTACATGGAGAAAGGGCAGATGGTCGTCTACTCGCCGGACAACTCCGAACCCGTCGAGTTGATCGGCCTGTCGACCTGCGTGACCAAACACGGGCGATAGGCGCGACGACAGTCGCCCGAACGTCTCTCACGAGGAAAGCGAAACGCCTTCTTGTGCCAGCGACCGAGAGAGGGACATGAGCGTCATTCGGGTCGCCTGGGGCCACGCCACTGCGCCGACGGCGCTGTCCGCCTACGACAGCGCGCTCGCGGCGGCGAACGTCCACAACTACAATCTGCTCTCTCTGTCCTCCGTGATCCCGGCCGACGCGTCGATCGAACTCGTCGACACCGCGCCAGATCTCGGGCCAGCAGGCGAGCGGTTGTACGTCGTCCAGAGCCACGAGATCGTCGAACCCGGCAGCGACGTCCCCGCAGTCGCCGGCGTGGGATGGCTCCGCAGCGAGTCCGGTCGCGGGATCTTCTATGAAGTCTCGGGGACCGATCGCGACGCAGTCGAGGCGACGATACGCGAGGGGATCGCCGCCGGCCGGGACCTTCGGGACTGGGATTTCGCGGCCGAGCCGACCCTCCAGGTCGAGACGGCCGATCCTGCTCCGAACGAACACGCGGCGGCGGTCGTCGTCGCGGCGTACGGACGGAGTGAACCGCTCCTGTGATCGTGTAGCGATTTATCGGTACGACCGCACGCCGGAAGACTCGCGGCGCTCGACTTCCGAGCCCTCGTTCATTCGGTTCATAGGGATTAGCGTAGAAACCCACAGAGTTCTCTCGGGACATCGATATCTATCACCCGACCGGAGGTGGTATTGCTCCGATCGGCTACGCTAATCCCTATCACGAGGACGACGCCGTGCGGTCGAAGACCTCCAATACTCACTATGAGGGGCTGTCGACGGGTTGCCGCGGCCACGATCCCCGACCAGCGCTTTTTTAACCCTTCCTCGCCTACGGCTGTAGCAATTCATGTATGGAAACCTCTCCGGTGGCGTCGACGTCTCCGACGACCCGCCGCTGTCGCCCGAGCAGCGCCGTGCGCTCCGGCGCGATCTCGCGAGCGTCGCCGCCAGGACCCGCGAACTCCTTCCCGGTGATTTCGTCGTCGGTTCGGAACTCCGGACCGGTGCGACGGGGCTGGAAGCGACGATCGCCGTCCAGCCGCCGCTCGGCTCTCCCGTCAGTGCCGGCTACGCCCCTGAAGCGGACGACGACGTCTCCATCGACGACGACGAACGCGAGGATCTCGCGATGGGGCTGGCCGCCAGCGCCGCACTCCAGGTGAAACAGGCCTATCCCGACGACGGGTCGCCGGCCGCGCAGTGATCCTGTCGACTCTGCCTTTCGGCACGTATTGTAACTCTGGCTGACCATCGACGCGAACGTCTTCTCGACAGGTCGGACACCCGTCTGCCTACACGATGGCGAGTCCGATCGCGATCCCTGCTGCTGACACGAGCGGGATCGTGAGGTTGTCGTCGATCACGTACGTCCTGACGACGGGTTTGACGCCGTCAGCCACAGTCGCGGCGATGCCGCCGAACAGGGCCGCAAGGGGCGTCACGAAGGCGAGCCCGATCGACGTGCAAACGAGAAAAGTCACCCCGAGCGCGCTCGGCGACTTGAGCATCAGTTCCAGGTACGCCCCGTCACCGACCGACTGGATCCGTCCGGAACTGAGCAGTCCACTGACCGGGTCACCGAGCGTGAGCATCAGGAGTGCCGGCACGGCGATCGTCGGCGGGGCCACCAGGACGACGATACTCGCACTGATG
This sequence comes from Halapricum sp., assembly GCA_048623335.1. Lineage (GTDB taxonomy): Archaea > Halobacteriota > Halobacteria > Halobacteriales > Haloarculaceae > Halapricum. The sequence goes on along the minus strand of JBMCBU010000102.1, from coordinate 4,957 downwards.
ACCGCCAGCGCGTAGCCCGCGACGTTGTCCTGTTCGTATTCCCTGGTGAGGTACTCGTAGATCCACCAGTCCAGACCGATCCCCAGTCGGATGATTTCCAGGACGACTACGGCCACCAATCCCGCGATCACGATCGCCTGCACGTGCACCCAGTCGAGGAGACCGACGACGTACGCGAGCGGGAGCGCGCTGCCGCTGACGTGGACACCTCGACGGGCGATCTCGGATCCGAGACCCTCGAGTAGCGACCGCACGGTTAGAGTTCGTCGAACGCGGTCGCGCCGTCTCGTAGTGTTGTCAGCGTCTCCGCCAGCTCCGAGATGGGGACGCGTCGCTGTTCGGTCGTATCTCGCTCGCGAACCGTGACTGTTCCCTCCAGACCGGGATCGTCGCCCTCGCCGAGCGTCTCGTAGTCGACGGTGACACAGAAGGGCGTCCCGACTTCGTCCTGACGGCGGTAGCGTCGGCCGATCGCACCCGAGTCGTCGTAGGTGACTGCCAGCCCGGCGTCGCGCAACGCGTCGACGACCTCGCGGGCGCGCGCTGCCAACCCATCGCGGTCCATCAGCGGGAACACGCCGACCGTCGTGGGCGCGACCTCCGGCGGGAGTTCGAGCACCCGTCGGGTCTCGCCGTCGACCTCGTCTTCGCGATAGGAGTGATCGAGCACGGTGTACAGCGCCCGATCGATCCCCAGCGAGGGTTCGACGACGTGCGGTGTGATGTGCTCGCCGCTCTCGGTGGTCTCTCTGAGCTCGAATCCGGTCTTCGCGAGTGGGATCGCGTACTCCTGGCCGTCGACCTCGACGACCACGTCTTCGTCGTCTGCGTCCCGGAACGCGTCGGGATCGCGCTCGGCCAGCGTTTCGAGGGCCCCGGCCACGGCCGCGGCGTCGCCGCCGAACTCCGGCCCGAGATAGCTCATGTCCGGGTCGACCGTCGGTCGCTCGACGGTGATCGGCTCGTCGTACTGCTTGAAGATCGTAAAGTCCTCTTCGGAGTGGGCGGCGTGTTTCGAGAGGTCGTAGTCGCCCCGGTAGGCGAACCCGGCGAGCTCGATCCAGTCACCGTCGACTTCGGCCTCGGCGTCCCAGCAGTCGGCGGCGTAATGGGCCAGTTCGCCGGGCAGATGCTGACGGAAGCGGAACCGATCCATGTCGACGCCGATCGACTCGTACCACCGCTTTGCGATCCCCAGGTAGTAGGCGATCCAGGGGTCGCCGACGACCCCCTCCTCGAAGACCTCGCGGACGGTGGCCTCGCGGATCTCGCCCTCGTCGCCCTCCTGTTCGTCGGCCGGGTAGAACGGGGCCGTCACGTCCTCGACCGCCGCGAGATCCGGCTCGTCCTCCTCGGGGTCGATGAACAGTTCGAGTTCGGCCTGAGTGAACTCTCGAACCCGCAGCAGGGACTTCCGGGGGCTGATCTCGTTGCGGTAGGCGCGGCCGATCTGGGTGACGCCGAAGGGGAGCTGGTTGCGGGCGTATTCGGCCAGCTGGGGGAACTCAACGAAGATGCCCTGGGCGGTCTCCGGTCGCAGATAGCCCGGCGAGGACGATCCCGGGCCGATGTTCGTCTCGAACATCAGGTTGAAATCCTGGATCGCCTGCCCCGCGAGCCCCGCACCGCAGGTCGGACAGGTCAACTCGTACTCGGCGACGATCTCCTCGACGCGTTCGATGGGCATCGACTCGGCTTCCTCGATGTCGGTGTTGTCCTCGACGACGTGATCGGCCCGGTGGCTCTCGCCACACTCGGGACACTCGATCAGCATGTCGTCGAATCCGTCCAGGTGGCCCGAGGCCTCGAAGACCGGTTCGGGCATGACCGTCGGGGCGTCGACCTCCATGTTGCCTTCCTGGATGGTAAAGCGCTCGCGCCAGGTGTCCTCGATGTTCTGCTTGAGTGCCGCGCCCTCCGGACCGAACGTGTAAAAGCCGGAGACGCCGCCGTAGGCACCGGCCGACTGGAGGAAGAACCCGCGTCGTTTCGCCAGCTCGACGACCGGGTTCCCCTCGCTCATACGAGCGCCTCCAGCAGGTCGACGTCCCGGACGATCCCGACGAGCGCGTCGCCGCTCAAAAGCGGGATCTGCTCGATGTCGTTGTTGAGCATCATCTGGGCCGCCTCGCGGGCCGTCCGGCGCTTGTTCACGGTCAGCAGATCCGACGTCATGAACTCGCTGACCGGCTCGTTCGGAATCTCGACGTTGCGCGTCGGCATGTAGCTGTTGCCGACGGCCTTGATGCCCTCCCACATCCACTCGTCGTCCTGGTTGGCGATCGATTCGCCGGTATCGGCCTCGCCTTCGACGACCTCGGCGACCTCGATGATGTCGACCTCCGTGAGGATCCCGGTGAGATCGCCCTCGTCGTCGAGGACGATCCCGTAGGGCACGTCAGCGTAGGACAGCTCCCGTTCGGCGACCGGCAACGGCGTCCCGGCGTAGACGCAGTTGATGTCCTCGCGGGCGAGATCGCCAACCGGCGTGTCGCCTTCGACTTTCCCTTCGGCGATCGCACGGATGACGTCCGTGACCGTGATGATCCCCTCGAGACGGCCGTCGACGACGGGAATCCGGCGTTCGCCCGCTTCGACGATGAGCCGGGCAACGTCTTCGATCGGGGCGTCGGCGGCCACCGTTGGCACTTCCTCGACCAGCAGCGCGAGCTGGTCCTCGTCGGGGTTGTTGATGAGCGTGTCACGGGAGACGAGCCCGCGGAACTGTTCGCCGTCGTCGGTCTCTTTGATCACCGGTACCGAGGAGAACGTCCGCTCCTGGAGGTACTCGAGGACGTCGTCTCTAGTGCCGGGGATTTCGGCCGTCACCACGTCCTCGCGCGGCGTCATGGCGTCTGCGACGTTCATTATGCCAACTACTCCCGCGTCCATCTACTAAGACCTTACACATTGGTCTCGCTCGCGAGTCTCTCCCGTGTATTTCGGTGTGCTCACCCTTCTTGTTGGAAAAAACCACTTTCTCTATCGGCTTCGCGTCCCGCTTCCGGCACGTTTATGTGTACGTGTTACAGAGTACCAAGCATGTCGCAGGAGACGGATGGAGTCGCGGCCGTCGCTGAGGACGCCGAGGTCATGGCCTCGGTCGAAACCGGTCCCACCGGCGAGACGTTCATCCTCGCCGACATTACTCGCGACGACGCGTATGTAACACTTCCGCTCGCCGCCGCCGCAACGCTGCCCGAGTGGCGGTAGTTCCGTCTCGCCGTGCGTTTTTCAGCTCTCGACGACCGACAGTCGTGACGTCGCCCGCCGTTACGCGTCGAGTTCCTCGGCGACAGTCTCGGCATCGAGCAGCTCGGGGTCGATCGCGAGATCTGCTTGCCCGCGGACGAACTCCGGCAGGGACTGCTTCGCGTAGACGATCGTCCGCAAGTCGGGGTTGAGTTCTTTCGCGACCGGGATCGCGGTCGCCTGCGCGACTTCTGTCAGCACCAGCGTGGCGGCCGTCTCGATGCCGGCGTCTTCCAGCGCCGGCTGGTTCGCGATGTCGACGACCGTGACCTCGTGGCCCTGCGATTCGATCGCGGCGGCGATCCCGTCGGTGTCCGCCCCGGCGACGATGACGTTCATACGTTGTGGTCGGCGGGCGCAGATTAAGATGTTCCGTCCTCCATCGACGGCGGACGCGGTTCCGACCAGAGATGGCAAGCGTCTTTCCGGTCAGTCACGTTCTCCCCGTATGGTCGAACTGTTCGCGCTCGCGGGTCTCCCGTTCCTTCTGGTCGGCGGGCTCGTCTTGCGGTACGGCGGTCGACTCGCACTCGGCCTCTACCGTCGTCACCGCCAGACCCGGACCGTCGAGGCCGAGATCCGCGAAGTCAGCGCGACCGAAATCGACGAGGGCGTCTTCGAGCCGACAGTCAGATTTCGCTACCGCTTCGACGGCCAATCGTACGATTCGACGATCGTTCGCGAGGGCAGCGAGCCGCCGTCCGGAAGCCGCGAACTCGTCGACTCGTATCTCTCCGAGTTCGAGGAGGGCGAGACAGTCACCGCGACGCTGCTGTCCAGCATGCCCGACCGGGCCGTCCTCGAACGCTCGACCGAACGGTGGCCCTACGTCGTCGCGGTCGTCTCGACGCTGCTTGGCGCGGCGTTTACCGCTCTCGGCGGCGGGATCGTCGTCGCTGGCGTGTTCTAGAGCAGGATCGTCGCTGCTGACGTGTTCTGGACGCGCGGCGTCGAGCGCCGATCACTCCCGATCGCTTTTCGCTTCCCGACCCAGGTGTGCTTCCACGGCCTGGACTTTCTCGCTCGCCCGTTGCTCGACGGTTCGCTTGTCGTCGATCTTGAGGAAGGTCTCGACGCGGTCGGCGTCGACGGCCTGGTGGGCCGCCTGTGCGGCCGAGAACAGCTCGTCGGGGTCGTCCGTCTCGATGATCGTCCCCATCGGAGTCGTCTCGTAGCTGACGTCGAACTCCTCGAGCGCGGCGACGGCCTTCGCGACCTCGCCTGACATGCTTCCCTCGATCACCGGTGCGACGCTCAAGAACGCGATCAGTGTCATGTTCACCGGGTAGCAGAACCTATCAGGAAATAAAGGACTCGATGCGATCCAGAGCTTCCTTCAGGTCGTCCATCCCCGTCGCGTAGGAGACCCGCAGGTGTCCTTCGCCGCCCTCGCCGAAGGCCGTGCCGGGGACGACCGCCACGTGCTCTTCCTCGAGCAGGGCCTCGGCGAAGGCTTCGCTGTCCTCCCAGGGTGACTCCGGGAAGGCGTAGAACGCCCCCGAGGCGGGGAAACACTCGATGCCCATCTCCTCGAAGCGCGAGAGGACAAGCCGACGACGACGGTCGTACTGGCGGTGCATCTCGGTGACGGCGTCGCCACAGTTCTCCAGCGCCTCGATCGCTGCGTACTGGGCGGTCGTCGGGGCCGACAGCATCGTGTACTGGTGGATGCGGTTCATCGCCGCGATGGCCTCGGGCGGGCCGA
>JBMCBU010000101.1:0-7089 GCA_048623335.1 Halapricum sp. | reverse complement strand
GACGAGTCGGCGCTCGCGTCGGCGCGCGAACGGCTTGACGCGCTCGAGTGATTACGGTAGTTCGACCTCGACACCGGCCCGGTCGCCGGCGGCTTTGACCGTGTTGTACAGCAACATCGCACGTGTCATCGGCCCGACGCCGCCCGGGACCGGCGTGATCGCGCTCGCTTTCTCTTTCGCACTTTCGAACTCGACGTCGCCGACCAGCTCGTATCCCTTCTCGGTGTCGGCCTCGACGCGGTTGATCCCGACGTCGATGACGACGACCCCCTCAGAGAGCATCGAGCCGTCGATCATCTCGGGGACGCCCGCGGCCGCGACGACGATGTCCGCCCCCCGGGTCTTGGCCGCCAGGTCTTCGGTCCGAGAGTGACAGACCGTCACCGTCGCGTTGCCACCCTCGGCCTTCTGTATCAGCAGGTTCGCCATCGGTTTGCCGACGATGTCCGACCGGCCGACGATGACGGCGTCTTTGCCTTCGGGATCGACGTCGGCGTCGGCGAGTAGTTTCTGGATGCCGTGTGGCGTGCAGGGTTTGTACCGGGGTTCGCCGGCGACCAGGCGACCCACGTTCTCGGGGTGGAACCCGTCGACGTCCTTCGCGGGATCGATCGCCCGCAAGACCGCACGCTGATCGACGTGGTCGGGGACGGGCATCTGGACGAGGATCCCGTCGACGGCGTCGTCGTCGTTGAGTCGCTCGACCGTCTCGAACAGTTCCTCGGCGGGCGCGTCCGGATCGATCTCGACGTCGATCGCCTCGATGCCGACCTCCTCGCAGTCGTCCTGTTTCATCGAGACGTACGTCTCGCTGGCCGGGTCGTCGCTCATCAGGACCGTCGCCAGCGTCGGGGTCGCCCCCTCTGTCTCGAGCGTGTCGATCGCATCGCTCAGGTCGTCTCTGATCCGCTGGGCGACGGCGTTGCCGTCGATGACGTGGGTCATTACGTAGAATAGCTCACCCACGGGACAAAAAGGCACACTATCGGGTCCGTACTATTGTTCGCTCATCGCTTCGCTGGCCAGGTTCCGGCCCTGGGCGTTCAGCGTCACCTCCGTCCGGGTCCGGACCTCGTCGACGGCACCGATCTCCAGCAGGTGCTGGTAGATCTCCTCGACCTCCTCGACGCTGATACCGACGAAATCAGCCATTTCGAACGGGGAGACGCCGGAGTAAAGCGCCATCAAGACCTGGCTCTCGGTCTCGGAGAGTTCGTGATCGTCGTCGCGACGTTCGACGACGTGTTCGAACAGCGTCGCCAGGACAGTCGTGTGTCGGGGCGTCCCCGAGAAGTGAGTTTCGACGCTTCGGCCGTCTCCGTCGGCGTGTTCGACGGCGACGATGTCACGCTGAGAGCCCATGACCGTGCCGGTTCGCTCTTCGACTGTCCCGACATCGTCGATGTGAGCCGTCAACTGATCGCCGTCGGGAAAGCGAAGCTTGAACACGTCCTCATCGAGCGCGAACTTGGCTTTCGACCACGTGGTGTCGTCCTGGACGACACCGCCGACGACTGCCGGGTGTTTCGCGAGGACGACCGTCCCGCCGAGGTTGGCTCGACAGTAGGTTTCGACGAGGTCGTCCCTGTCGGTCGCCGTCACGAGCAGGACGGACGAATCCACGCGAAGCGTTACGGCCCCGGTCGCGTCGACGTCCGCAGGCACGAGCGAGTCCTCTCGCGGGATCGTCACGCTCGCGTGGGGGATCGACCGTTTGGAACCGCCACTCGCGACGACGAGGCGTTTGTTCGTCAACAGGAGCCGACAGGACGTCCAGGACGGCTGGTCGACTGGCTCCCCGTCTCGCACCACGTAGCAGACATCGCCCGCCGTATCGAGAAGCTTCCGTTCGTCGCCGCTCATTGGCCCGTCGTTGCACGAACGTAGGTCTTCGAGGGGTTATAAATTCCTATCGTGGTGATCGACGCCACCAACCACGGCACCGCTATCGCAACAGCGGGAGGGCGAAGACAAACACCTGCTCGAAGACCGCGCTGACGAGTGGCTGGATCGTCTCCTCCCCTTCGAGGGAGATCGTGACGCGCCGTCCGTCTCGGCTGACCTCGGCCTCTTCGAGTGCGTCTCCGATGGACTCGTCGTCGACGCGCTGTCTGAGGAGGGCCGGGATCGCCTCGGCGTACTCTTTGAGTTGTCGTGCCCCCGTCCCGTCGTCGCCGGTCACCTCGACGACGATCCGCGGGCGTGCGTCTACGGTCGACAGCGACCCGGCGACAAACCGAATGCTATCGACCACGTCACGCGAAAACCGCGGCAGGTCCCGCGTGATCGTCTCGACCGTCCGATCGCTTGCGGCCGTGGCGTCGATCGCGAACTTGACCGGCCCGGACGGGACGTGACCGTATGCCCGTCGCACGGCGGGTCTCACGCTGTCGGTCGATCCGGCATCCGTCTCGACGATAGCGCGCGCGCCGCCGCCGGTGCCGGCGACGTGTCGTCCGTCCTCGAGCGTCCCGACAGTCAGGCCGATCGCCTCGAACGTGTACGCCGAGCGGCCAGCGACAGTCGTCTCGGTCGACTCGCCGTTCTGTGCTTCGATCGCCGAAACGAGATCGTCGGTCGACCAGTCGACGTCGATCACCCCTCCGGCCACGTCCTCGGCGGGCGTGACGAAGCCGACTGCGCGCTCGATCTCTCGCGGATCGAGACCGAGTGCTTGTTCGGCTGTCACTGCCAGTCCATCGATATCAGTCAGCGGCACGGAATCGTCGAGGAGGCCACGTAGTGGTTCGGAATCGAGCAGGCCGGCCACGTCGACTGTCGCGAACGCCGTCGCAGTCGCGGGCACAGGACCGACGGCGGGTGCTGGTCCGGACCCTATCACCGGGATCCGGTCGAGACAGCCGGCGAGAGCGAGGCTGGCGGCCATCGCTGCCCCACTCTGGAGTGTCTCGCGACGCGACAAGCGGATCCCGTCCATACTACTGGATGGATCCCCTCGACACAAGTATCACTCGACGTAGTCGATGTCGTCGCCGAGTTGCTGGGCGGCTTTCTCCTGTTCGGCCTCGCTTTTGCCGTAGATCTGCGGGCTCTCGACGCCCGTGACGACGATCATGGTCTCCATCTTGCCGTCGTGGTCCTGATCGACCGACGCGCCCCAGATGATGCGGGCGTCGGGATCGATCCGGTCGTAGATCTCCTCGACGACGCCCTCGGCCTCTTCGATGGACATGTCCGGCCCACCCACGACGTTCACGAGGGCGCTGTTCGCGCCGTCGAACTCCACGTCAAGCAGCGGCGAGCGCAGCGCCGAGCGGATCGAATCCTGGGCCTTGTTCTCGCTGTCGGACTCGCCCAGCCCGATCATCGCGACGCCCCCGTTCTCCATGATCGTGCGCACGTCGGCGAAGTCGACGTTGACCAGCCCGGGCTTGGTGATCAGCTCGGTCATCCCCTTGACCGAGCGCATCAGCACGCGATCGCAGATCTTGAACGCGTCCTGCAGCGGCATCGACGGGGCGTAATCGAGCAGGCGATCGTTGGGCACCACGATGACGGTATCCGAGACCGCGCGAAGGCGTTCGAGACCCGCGTCGGCGTTGGCTCGGCGACGCTCGCCCTCAGCAGTGAACGGAATCGTCACGATCGAGATGGTGAGCGCGCCCTGCTCTTGGGCGGCCTGGGCGATGACCGGAGCCGATCCCGTCCCGGTGCCGCCACCGAGTCCCGCGGTGACGAAGACCATGTCGGAGCCGTCGATCGACTGCTGGATGTCCTCGATGTTCTCCTGGGCAGCTTCCTCGCCGATCTTGGGCACGGAGCCGGCCCCGCGGCCGCCGGTTCGCTTGCGGCCCATGAGGATCTTCGTGTCCGCCCTGACCTCATCAGCGAGGTGCTGGGCGTCCGTGTTGGCGGCGACGAGTTTCGCGCCGTGAATCCCCTCTTCCATCATGCGCGTGACGGTGTTCCCGCCGGCACCACCCGTCCCGACGACGGTGATCTTCGTTTCGAGATCCTCCACGACGTCGGCCAGTTCTGCGTCCGTCATCTGCCCGGAGGTCGAGACTTCCTGGGATGACTGCTCGGTGCCGTTCTCGGAAGCCGGCTCCTGGTGCTCCTGCTCGGCTTCCTCCATGGCGTCGTCGATGATCGAGTCCATATTTAAAGCGTGATTGCAGAGCCACAGTTATTATTCTTTGCACCTCGGCTGACGTGCGTCAGACGATATGTTCGGTCTGCCTGGTGTGGAAAATGCCTCAGACGGGTGGGAGATACGTCGCAACTGATTCCGGGTGACGTTCAGGAATCTGGAAACGAAACGATGGGGCGGCCTCGACACACCAGCGGCGACAGGCGTTCTGGACTAGTCCCGATGCAGGGGGAACCGGCGCTCGCGCTCGACGTGGACGACGGCTGGATCGATCGTTCGACCGTCGACCTCGATCGACTGACCGGCCGACAGTTTCCCGAAGGCCGGCCCTTCCGGGATGCCGAGCGTCGCGGCCTTCTCCGGGTCGAACTCCCGTTTGCGTGCGACGACAGCCTCCGGGGTCCGTTCGACCGATTCGTATTTCTCCCGGAGGATCGCGGCGAACTCGTCGACGATCGTCGAAAGCCTGTTGCTGTCATCGAGCACGACTCGATCGCCGAGTTTCGTGCCGCCCTCGACGGTGTCGAACCCGACCGTCCGCTCTCGGACCGCCTCGCGCGCACGGTCGGGATCGATCCCCTGGACTTCCTCCCGGAGGTCGGCCGGCAACTCGGAGACGACGAGCGGCCCCTCGTGGTCGGCTGCACGGTCGCCCAGTCGCGTCCCGACGTCGATCGATCCGAGCGTGTCTTCGACGGCTTCGACCACCGAAAGCGGGACGTCAGTCGTCTCGCGGGTGAACGTCTCGCCGACGACGCGATAGCCCAGTGACTCGATGGCCGAGGCCAGTTCGGGTCGATCGTCGGCCAGGAGCGCGTATTCGGCCCCGCTCGCCTCGAACGCCCTCCGGAGGACCTCGGGGTCGGGTTCGCCCATCGCCTCGAGGGCCCAGTCCGCGCCGATGTGGCCGATCGCCCAGTCGGTCTCGCGGACGACTCGCTCGAACCGCGGGACGTAGTGACCGCCACCGAAGCCGACGAGGTGGCGTCGGGCGTCGTTCTCCCGGGGCGCGTGGGGCGTGACGTCGCGGAGATCGAGGATCGCTTTCGCGACCGCGCGGGCCGGCTCGGGATCGACCCACTGGGGTTCGGCGCTGCCGACCTCGACGAACATCGAGGGCGTGTCGACGTCGGTCGGGCCGTGGTGGGTACACTCCATGCCGACCTCGTACGCCTCGGGTGCGTGACGCGAGAGCGCCTCGACGACGCGGGCGTGGGCGTTCGGTGCGGCGCGGGCGAACTCGCCGTCCTCGCCGCCGTACTCGGCCGGACCGAAGTTGCCCGTGTGATGGGCCGTCAGGAGCTTCCCGGTCTCGCCGGCGTGCTTCGAGGCGAACACCAGGAGGTCGGGGTCGTCGAAGACCGCGTCGACCCCCGCTAGCTCGAGATGTCGGGTTTCGAACTCCCGCAGTTCGACGCCGTCGAGACGGTAGACGTCACCGCCGCCGTCGGCGTCGGGTCGGCTCTCGTCGGTCTCGACGGTCCAGTCGTCAAGCGCCAGCAGTTGCTTGCCGATGTTCGTCGAGGCGCGGTCGGCCTGGGTGATGACGATTCCGAGCATTAGTGTGTGGGTTCGACCGCGAGTGGTTCCCGCCCGATCGCGGCTCTGGCGGCGTTTCGCGCACGGGTAAAGACCTCGTCGAGTGCGTGACGGCGTCGATACAGCAGGACGAACGCGAGCACGAGATAGATCACAGTGAACCCATGCAGGAGGTCGATACTCAACGCTTCGGGACGCGCGACCGACAGCACGCGCAACACGAGAAACTCTATGGCCACCTGCGAGATGAACAGCCCGAACAGCATGAATGCTTCCCGCATCGAGATCTCGAAGTTGATGAGAATCGACAGCGCGAACAGCGACTGGGCGGCGGTGATCCAGATCTCCGCGGACTGTTTGGCGTCGAACGGCAGGGTGCCGAGTCCGCCGGCGGCGATCGAGTAGACGATCGCCAGCGTCCCGATCAGCAGCGTCCACTGGTTGAGCTTCGAGGAGATCAACGCGTTGAACCCGGCCGTCGATCGGGCCTTGTTGACCAGCACTGCCACGACGATTAGCTCCGGCGATTCGCTGGCAAGCGGTGCGATCCACTGGATCATGAAAAATTCGGGGACGCCCAGTTGGATGCCGATGTCCTCTAGCCCGTGTGCGAACGGTTCCACGGCAGTGACGATCAGCAGCCCGGAGTAGACAAACAGCGCCAGGACGACCGAGACCCGGATCGAACGCGCCTTCGCCTGGAAGTAGGCGGGGACGCCCACGTGCTCTTGGACTTCCCCGACGTCCCCGCGGATGATGATCCCGATGTAGACGACGTACAGCCCGAGCAACAGGACCGTATCGACGAGACCGATCCCGCCGGCAAGTGGAACGATGAAGGCAAAGACCGTCGCCACGAACAGAAACGCGATCTCGGTCGAGAGGCCTCGATCGATCGTGACGACGTCCGCGAGCAGTCCCGGGCGTTTCTCGACGGCTGGATCTCGCGTGCGTGTCGCCTGCCAGACTGTGTAGACGGCGATACCGGCCCACCCGATCCCGATGAGGATCCGGTTGGCTCCGGTCATGTTCGCGACCGCGAGGTTGGCGTCGTGACAGGCCCGTGCCAGCGCGTCACTCGCGGGTGCCGTGCACGCGGCCGTCGTCGCGCCGCCGGATCCAGCCCCCCAGGCGTAGAGCGCGTCCACGGCGTACTCCGGCGCGACAGCGAGGACGGCCAGGACGGCGATCGCGAACGATCGCGGGACGTCCTTCTCGGCCGTCTCGGCGGCCCACGCGAGCAGGAACGACGCGCCGAGGACTGCCAGCCCGGTCACCCCGACCTGGCCGTAAGTCCCCAGTGGGATCCCGGACAGCCGGACGACGACCCAGGGTGCCGACAGGAGGCCCGCGATCGCAACCTGGCCGAGGGGATGACGAACTCGACTCACTAGTCTGAGACACTGGACCGCGTACGGAAAGCCTTGCGAAACGGTGGT
>JBMCBU010000100.1:0-7102 GCA_048623335.1 Halapricum sp. | reverse complement strand
TGATTATTGTAAGTCTGTTCCGGATTGACCACCCGACTGCGTCCTCGTGAGTGAAACGAACGAGGGCTCGTCAGAGCGTCACTCTGACGGCGGGCGGTCATACCGGTAAATCGTTACAATAATCACTATCAGCGCCTGAACCGGCGAACGACCCGCCGTGCGATTGCGAACACCACCGTGCTGACTACGAGCATCTTGAGCCGACGGCCGATTCCCTGCCCACCTCCGGACGACGGGGCGCTGCTGGATTCGCTCCGTTGCTCGTCGTCTGTCGCCGTCGGGTCTCGGTCTGTCGACCCTGACATCCGCCGGCGGAGATACGTGACCGCGACGATCACTGCAGTGCCGATCAGGAGTCGCCGTCGCCACGATGATGACCCGTTTTCGGGTTCTGTCGTCGTATCTCGTGTCGATTCTTGTTCGTCGGGTGAGCCCGCTGTCCACGACCGCAGTTGGTTGGCGTTCATGCTATTGCTGGCCTGTAGATCGCAGATCGATCCGCCGCGAACATTGTAATGGAGATGATACCGGGACGAACGTCCGGTAACTCACTGCTATCACTTTTCGACGACGAGCAACGCGACCCGCTCGCGAACCAGTGCTGTCAGCTCCGCTCCCACTTCGAGTTCGGCGTCGGTGACGTCGAACCACTCCCGGACCCGTCGTTCGTCGAAGTCGCCGAGCGTCGACGCCGGATCGACAGCCTCCAGCGAGCGAACGGCCTCGATGGCGGCCAGCTCCTCGGCCCGTGGTCGTCGTTCGTCGCTGTCCGGAGCATCGCCCGCAGCTGGATCGTGAACGACGACCACCGCCGGACAGCCGCCGGCCTCGACGCCGAGTTCGAGCGCGCGATTGATCTGGCGGTTCCCGGCGGCGTACAGCAGGATCTCGACCGACCGGTCGTCCGCGATGTTCTCGCCGCGCTCGAAGGCACGATCGGCCAAGTCGACCGCTCGCTGGAGGTGCTCACGATCGACGACGTATCGGGCGTCGAACGCCTGGACGGCCACCCCGTGCTCGTCACCGATCCGGCGAAGCCGGGCGACGAATCGATCGAGGTCCTCGGCAGTGACGGTCGCCTCGAGCAGTTCCATCAGAAATCACCCAGGCTCGCCTGATCCTCCGATTGGTCGTCTGGCGACTCGGCGTCTGTCTCTGTCGATCTCGGGTCGGCCGACTCGGGCGAAGCATCCGGATCCGGTTCGACCCCGTCCATCGAGGGGTCGCGGTGCCCGACGTTCTTCAGGATCGTCTCGGCCGTCGAGCGACGCCCCCGGAGCGCAGCCAGCACGACCGATTTGTCGGCCTCGCGCAGCGCCGCGCGGTCCTCGATCCCGGCCTCGTAGAGCCGCCGTGCACGCTTGCGTCCGACGCCGCGGATGCTCACCAGATCGAGCAACTCCTCTCTGACGCCGTCTTCGACGCGGGTGCGCGCCTCTCGAATCGCTGGTGTCCACTCCAGGCCGAGTTCGCCCGCGAGCGACTCGGCGGCCCCGAGCAGCCACGAGGCGGCCTCGACCTTCCCGCGGATGTCGCCCGGCCCGATCCCGTACCGATCGGTGATCTCGTCCTCGTCGAGTTCGCTGGCCCAGTCTTCGAGCAACCGGGCGGTCTTCAGCGCCGACAGCCAGTCCTCGAAACGGTTGTCCTCGAACTCGCTGGGCATCGACCCCAGAAACTCCGATTCGCGCTCGTAGGCCAGCATAGTGTACTTCTCGTCCTCGCCCGAGCGGAGGTACAGTTCGTACATGTCCGGCGTGCGGGCGACGAGCTGGTAGAGACCCAGCACCGTGGGACGGTCGTCGGCGTCTTCCAGTCCGTCGATGATCTCGGCTGCACTCATCGGATCGAGATACAGCCGCGAGACGGTGTGACCGAGGCCCGTCGCGGTGAGCGTTCCGTCCTCGCGCTCGAGGAAGCCGTTCCGTTCGAGATACGCGATCACGTCGTCGGTCACTCCCTCCAGGCGACCGCGTTCGTCCGTCTGAGTCGCGTACAGCGTCGCCTCCAGGAACTCAAGCAGTCCATCGCGCGTGCTGGCAAAGCCGGAGGCGACGGTCGCGAGGATGTGCGTCCGCAGGGCCGGCTCGGCGGCCAGTTTCGACCGGACGGGTTCGGGTTCGGCCCAGACGTAGCGCTCGAAGAGTTCGTCGAGTTCGTCGTGGCTGCTGGCGATCAACACCGCCTCGCCGTACGGGTCCCGTCCGGGACGACCGGCACGGCCCATCATCTGGTGGACCTCAAGTACCGACAGCGGTTGCATGCCGCCAGCGCTCCCGTCGTAGCGTCGCCAGTCTCGGACGATCACCCGGCGAGAGGGCGTGTTAACCCCCGCCGCCAGCGTCGGCGTCGCACTGACGACCTTGATCAGTCGGTCGCGAAACGCCTCCTCGACGAGCTCGCGGTGGCCTCGAGAGAGCCCCGCGTGGTGAAAGGCCGCGCCGTCCGCGACCGCGTCTGCCAGGTCGTCGCTGGTCTCGGTGTCGCTGACGTCTCTGATCTGCTCGGCTACCTCGGCGAGTGCCTCCCGCTCCTCGGGGTCGAGATACTCCGAGACGACGCCAGCGAGCCGACCGGCCGCCGCCTCGGCATTGCGCCGAGAATTGACGAACACCAGTGAGGAGCCACCGTCCTCGCGGATCGTGCCGTCTTCGTCGCGGTCGGGTTCGAGGGTGTTCCGGACGATGGCAGCCGTCTGTTTCTCGCCGTCACGCACCCTGAGCTCCGTTTGGCTGCCGTCCTCGAGGTGTAGCGCCTGCCCGTAGTGGACGCCCTTCCTGAGTTCGATCGGCCGCCACTCCGAATCGAGCAGCTCGGCGTCGAGCCACTCGGCCAGTTCGGCGGCGTTGCCGATCGTCGCCGACAGCGCAACCGTCTGGAGGTCGGCGGTGATCCGACGGAGTTTCGCCAGCGTCACCTCCAGGGTGGGCCCGCGCTCGCCGTCGTCGACCAAGTGGACCTCGTCGGCGACGACACAGGTCAACTCGTCGAGCCACGGCGCGCCGTTACGTACCAGCGAGTCTACTTTCTCGCTCGTGGCGACGATGACGTCCTTGCCCGCGAGCCACCCACCCTCCGATTCGTAGTTGCCCGTGGAGACGCCGACGTCCAGGCCGTACTGTTCGAACTGCTCGAACTCGGCGTGTTTCTCGCTTGCCAGCGCCCGTAGCGGAACGATGTAGAGAGCTTTCCCGCCGCGGGCGACGCTTGCGAGCATCGCCAGTTCCGCGATGAGTGTCTTGCCGCTGGCGGT
The DNA here is from genome assembly GCA_048623335.1 of Halapricum sp. Classification (GTDB taxonomy): domain Archaea; phylum Halobacteriota; class Halobacteria; order Halobacteriales; family Haloarculaceae; genus Halapricum. Next base: position 3,849 of record JBMCBU010000100.1, on the reverse strand, counting down.
CGGAATCGACGCCACGAGGTTCGCACCCTCGGTGGCGCCGGCCTCGACGGCCTCGGCCTGTGGCGGGTACAGCGATTCGATGCCTGCGTCCCGCAGGTGCTCGGAAAGCCACTCCGGGACCGCGGGGATGTCCGCAACGTCCATTGACACGTGATTGGGCCGTCACCGGGTTTAAGCAATTCGACCGCAGAATCACCCGACTCACCGTACCCGGGCATGACTGTGGTGGGCCACCGTAACCGCTATCGGCTACACACGTCAAGACGACATCACATCGGTCCGGCAAACACGGCGAGATGTAGCTATGATCTTCGAGTGAAGCCCGCGTGATCTCGCCTTCAGCGGAAGCGAGCCGCCTCGAGAGTGCGGATGGCGTGATCTCGAGGCCCTCAGCAAGGTCGTCGAGGTTGATGGTTCGGGGCCGATCGTCGTCTCCTTCCAGGATCGCCCGCTCGACTGTCTCGCGCTCTGTGCCAGTCACTCCCTCCAGATCTACCGACTCCGACTGCGGGGCGACTCGCTGTCGTCGACGACCGGATCCCGTCTTTCGACGACGTGGGCGACCTCGCGCAGTTCCGCGATCATCTCTCGCAGCGTCGATCGGTCGGCGGGGTTCGTCCGGATGAGCAACCCGTCGTCACTAGCTGCCTGCACCGACGGGTTCCAGCCGTGGCTGGCGACGATCCGACAGAGGCATCCGCTGTCGGCCGGGTCCTGTCTGAGGAGACTGTGGCCGCTACGGACACGACTCGTGAGCCTGTGTCTGCACGTCACGTCATCGACACAGGAAGCCTGTCCTCGTGAGAGGGGGATTCCCCGTGCCACCGTGCGCGGGGTGACACTCAAACCGGAAGACGGCTCACGGTCAGTCGTCGTCCGTCGTGACCCGACCGTACTCGACGACCAACTGCTCGTCGACGTATTCGCCGTTTCGCACCCATTCGCCGTCTTTCTCGATCATGAATTCCCCGTAATAGGGGACGCGATCAGCCACGACTTCGTGGAACGCCGCGCGGATCTCGGCCTCCGAGAGCTCGCCCATCGGATGAACACGCGGACGGTTGAGACAGCCCTTCAATGAACCGTCGTGGGTCACGCGCACGCGATGGCAGTTCTTGCAGAAGTCGGCGTTTCCGACCGGATCGACGACCTCGACCATCCCCTCACCGTCGCCGTCTTCGGTGCTGATGACGTACCGCTTGCGGTCGTGCATCTCCCGTGTCTCCACGCGGTCTGCTCGCTCCGCGAGCCACTCGTGGACGCGCCCGATGTCGATCGCCCACTCGGGGTGACCGGCGATTTCGGGCATGTACTCGATGAGTTGCAGCCGCAGACCGTCTCGCTCGGCGACGCGATCGACCATCTCGGGGATGTACTCGGCGGTCCCCTCGAAGACCACCATGTTTAGTTTGACCGGGTCTAGTCCCGCCGCGAGCGCGGCGTCGACGCCCTCGACGACCCGATCGTAGGCACCGCTTTGTGTGATCTCGGCGAACGCCTCGGGATCGACCGCGTCCTGGGAAACGTTGACCCGTTCGAGTCCGGCCTCGACCAGCCCCTCCGCACGATCTGGTAAGAACGAGCCGTTCGTCGTCAGCGAGACCTCCATGCTGTCGGGCGCACGTCGGATGATCTCCTCGAGGTCCTCACGGAGCATCGGTTCGCCACCGGTGAGTTTGACTGCCTCGACGTCCAGGTCCGCGGCGACCGACAGTACCCGGACGACTTCGTCGGTGCTCATCTCCCCGTTCCGCGGAGCCATCGGTCCGCGGGTGTCGCCCAGTCCCTCGTTGTGGCAGTACACGCAATCGAAGTTACACCGGTCGGTCAACGACACTCTGATCTCTGCCAGTTCGCGACCGAACCCGTCGACGAGCATTACTCCTGTAGATATTCTCGGACGGGCAATTTAACTCCGCCGCCGAACGCGGCCCCGATGTAACCGTCAGTGATTACGTCGAGCGATCGACGGTCGCTGTCACAACTCTTATCGCCGATCCGGTGCCAACTCGGTGGCATGGACGAACAGGAGATACGCGATCGGCTCGAAACCGTCGAGGATCCGGACCTCGGCGACGACGTCGTCTCGCTCGGACTCGTCAACGACATCACGATCGACGACGACAGCGTCGCGATAGATCTCGCGCTCGGGGCACCGTACTCTCCGGCGGAGACAACGATTGCCGAGAACGTTCGAGAGGCGCTCGCCGACCTCGACGTAGCGGTCGAACTTTCGGCGTCGATCGACCGCGGACTCGACCCTCACGAGCAGGTACTGCCGAACGTGACGAACATCGTCGCGGTCGCCTCGGGGAAAGGCGGCGTCGGCAAGAGCACGATCGCGGTCAATCTCGCCGCCGGACTGTCGGAACTCGGTGCCGAGGTCGGGCTGTTCGACGCCGACATCTACGGGCCGAGCGTCCCCCGGATGCTCGGATCGGACGAGCAACCCAGGGCGACGCCGGACGAGCAGATCATCCCGCCGGAAAAGCACGGACTGAAGCTGATGAGCATCGGGCTGTTGATGGGCGAAGACGCGCCCGTCATCTGGCGCGGCCCGATGGTTGATAAGGTACTCACGCAACTGTGGGAGGACGTCCAGTGGGGTGAGTTGGATTACATGGTGGTCGATCTGCCGCCAGGGACCGGCGACACGCAACTGACGCTGTTGCAGACCGTCCCCGTCTCCGGTGCCGTCATCGTCACGACTCCCCAGGAGGTCGCGCTCGACGACGCCCGGAAAGGTCTCGAGATGTTCGGCAAACACGAGACGCCGGTACTGGGAATCGTCGAGAACATGAGTGCGTTCAAGTGTCCGGACTGTGGCTCCGAACACGCTATCTTCGGGGATGGCGGTGGCGAGGCGTTCGCAGAGGAGATGTCGATGCCGTTCCTCGGCCAGATCCCGCTGGACCCAGCGATCCGCCAGCAGGGTGACGGCGGTGAACCGATCGTCTTCGAAGAGGGCGAGACCGCCGAGGCGTTCCGCTCGTTCGTCGAGAAGACAGCGAACAACCAGGGGTTTGTCAATCGACGCCGCGCATCCGAACAATAAGGGCCGAAACAGTTCTAGCGTTCCTGTCGGAGCCGATCGACGACGAAGCTCCGGTCGAGCTTCGCGAGGAACGGGCCGAGCTTGGGCCCCTCTTCGAGATCGAAAAAGAGCCGATAGCCGGCGACGAACAGGTCGGCGACCCCGACGCCGTGGCGTTCGGCGGCCTCGTAGATCGCCGCCTGGATCGCTTCGCCGTCACCTCCCGACTCGACGACGTCGGCCACCTCTTCTAGAGCCGCAGTCGTCGCCGTATCGAACGCGACGTCCGGGATCGACTCGCGTTTGAGTTCGTAGTTGAACTCGTTGTCCGTCCGGCGAGCCCACGCACGGGCGCGTTCGACCCGAGCGAGCGCGTTCTCGACAGCCCAGTCGGGCGCGTCCTCGGGAATGTGCCCCTCGCGGCGGGCGATCTCCTCGCGGAGAGCAGGGTCGTCGGTCATCCCGAGCACCGCGGCGAAGGTGTAGGGGATCCGGATGCGTCCCTCGCGAGCGTCGTTGACTACCAGCGGATACGCCCGCTCTGCGAGTTCGGCCTCCCGTTCGGCGAGTTCGCCGGCCCTGTCGCCTTCGGTCTCGATCTCTCCGAAGTAGAGCGCCTCGAAGCGGTCGAACTCGTCGACCAACTGATCGAGGTTCTCGATCGAGAAGTCCCGTGCCGTCGTCGGATCTTTGAGGAAGAAATACCGGAGCACTTCCGGCTCCAGCAGTTCGAGGACCTCCTCGACGGTGACGATGTTGCCCGAGGACGAAGAGAGCGCCTCGCCGTCGAGGGTGAACCACTCGTAGACCATCGG
>JBMCBU010000099.1:0-7223 GCA_048623335.1 Halapricum sp. | reverse complement strand
CGCCGAACGGTCGCGCGCCGCCGACCTGGGTGTACTGCTGGATGTGGTCGGTGACGGCCTTGGTCAGCGTCTCGACGCCGATCGGCTCGTCGTAGCGCAGCTGGTTAATCTGGGCCTGCTGGCGCGCGAAGTCGATGAGCTGGCGGGCGTCGGCGACGTGGCCCGCGCTGGCGATCCCGATGTGGTCGTCGGCCTTGTGGATCTTCTCCACCGAGGAGCGCTCCATCAGCGGCGAGCGGATCCGCTTGTCGACGGCCAGCACAACGCCTTCGGGCGTTCGAACGCCGATGCTCGCCGTCCCGCGTTTGACCGCTTCGCGGGCGTACTCGACCTGATAGAGGCGTCCGTCGGGCGAGAAGATCGTGATTCCCCGATCGTACGCTTGCTGTTGTTGGCTTCCCTGCATAGTTACTCGATATCGAGTTGCGTCCCAGCCGTGAACGCGTCGTTCGTACGGTAGTCGAGCCGGTCGTCGCGGACGACGGCCGACCGCTCACTGTCCCCGACTGTGACGTGTCTCTGCTCCGTTCGTTCCGGTCCCCCGCCCATATACTTTTCTTCACAGGCCCGGACGGTCCCGCTGGTTCCGGCGACTCGCAGCCCGATCGGGTCCGAACCGATCGCCTCGACGCAGGCTACGGTCGCCCGGCCGCGGTCGCTCTCACCTCGTCGAACGCGGACGACCGCCTCGCCGCCACCCTCCCAGCTGTCGAACCGCACGACAGTCAGATCGACGGCCGCACTGCCGACGTCACCGTGGAGGTTCTGTGCCGCGTACCACAGCTCCCGCTGGAACGCCCCCCGATCGACGGTCGCGTCGGGCCAGGTCTCGAATCTGACGGCCAGGTAGCGCCACCGTGGCTGGAGATGCTTGGGCAGGTGTTTCACGCCCGGTCATCTCCCGTAGCCCGCTCGGCGACGAGCACACCGACCTGTTCGTGGACTCGTTCGACGGCAGTCAGCGCGAACCCGGCGTCCGTCAGCGCGTCGGCGAGCACGCCCACGGTCGCCGGATCGTCGACCGCCGGCGAGTAGAACGGCTCGTCGGGATCGGCCTCGCCGAACAGCATGACGTCCCCGAGCACGAATCGATCGGGGTCGAGGCCGGCGATCACGTCGATCGCGTCGCGTTTCTGTTCGTCCGGGAGGTGATGCATCGCGAAGTTCGAGACGACCACGTCCACCTCCGCCCTCTCTGGCAGGGCCGGCTCCCGGAACCGACCCTCCCCGAACTCGACGTTTTCGATCCCGGCTTCGGCTGCCTTCTCCCTGGCCTGTTCGAGCATCCCCTCGCTGACGTCCCGGCCGATGACGCGGTCGGTCTCGGCCGCGAGCGCGAGTGCGATCGCACCTGTCCCCGTCCCCAGGTCGAGCACGACGTCTCCGTCGACCGCCGCGTGCTCGATGACGAGGTCACGACAGCGGCGATACTCGGCGCTGTGCTCGCCGTCGTCGTACTCCTCGGCTTTCTCGTCGAACCGGGCCGCGTGTTCGGCGACGTCGTCGGTCATACTCGAGTATACGGGCGCGCCGCGCAAAGAAGGATCGATTACTCTTCGTCGAGCCACACGCCCGGCTCGACGAACGCCTCACTCGCACGTTCGCGGTTGCGATCCGCGAGGTCGCCCCAGGCCGAGAGCCCTGTTTCGATGAGGCCCGCCTCGAACCCGAGCACGTCACCGAGCGCCCGGAGTTCACGAGGCGCGCGCAACTGGAGATGGCTCCGCGGGTCGGCGCTGACGACGAACGGCGCGCCGGCGTCCGCGAGCAGCTCCCCGAGTTTCCGGAGGTCCCGCAGTGCCTGGACGCGCTCGCCTCCGTCGGCCCGGAGCACGCGGGCCAGCGACAGCTCGACGTGGACGCCGTTGTTCGCGGCGGCTTTCGCGAGGACGTGGTTGAAGTCGCCGTCGCCGACCATCGGATGTGCGAGCACGTCGACCGCGGGTTGCTCGACGGCGAAACGGTTCATCTCGACGGTCCCGCCGTGGACGGCGACGATCGTCCGGTGATCGCGGTGGTTGCCGACGAACCCGCTCGCGCGCCCCGGCTCGTCGGCCCGGATCTCGACCCCTTCGACGACGTCGATGCCGTACTCCTCGCCGATCCGGTCGGCGTCGTATGCCGCCAGCGCGTCGCCGTGGTTGCGGACGACGAGCCCGTCGTAACCGTACTCGCTCGCGGTGAGAGCGAGCCTGGCGACGGTCGCGTCGCCATCTGGATCGGCGTGGACGGCCTCATAGAGTGTCATCGTGAGGGGTGTGGAGACATCACAGCGACTCGAGCACGTCGCGGGCGTTCTCGACAGCGGCCTCCTTCCTGGCGGGGTAGGCCTCGACTTTCGCACGGACGGTTATTCCGTCGCCGAGTCGTACGTCACCACCGAACGCCGCCTGCTTGTCGAGCGTCAAGAACAGTTCCGTGTTGTCGGTGACCCGCTCGTCGAGTTCGCCGAAGAGCCGCTGGCGGTCTTGCGTTGGCAGTTCCTCGAGGCGCTCGAGGACCACCCGGATATCGTCGGCGTTCTCGACGCGTGCCGAGAGGACGACGATCCGATCGCCGTGATGGCCCTCGTTTTCCATCCGCGTCAGTTCGAACTCCTCGGGCAGCAGCGTCCGCAACGCCTCCTCGACGCGTTTCTCGTCCTCCGTGGCGTAGCAGAACGCACGAACGTCGACGTAATGAAGCGGGACCGACGACATTGGCCAGTCAGTCGTCGTCTTCGTCGTCCTCGTCGTCTTCGGCGAGGTCGTCGTCCTCGGCGAGTTCGAGGTCGTCCTCTGGGACACCCTGTTCCTGGCCTGCATCGAAACTGACGACATAGTTCGCGTCGCCGAACATCGTCTCCATCTTCTTGCTGATGGTGCCGACTTCGCCGTCGTGTTCGCTGTGTTCGTCGTGCAGAATGACGCGGTCGTCTTCTTCGAAGCTCATGGGCAGTGATTCTCCGGGCCCGCTAAAAAAGGGATTGATTCACCGTGGTCGCTATGACGATTTACCGGCGCGATCACACGCCTCCGTGCGGTCGATCCGGGACAGACGTACAACGACCACTATCATGGGTGGTCGAAGACTTATACTGCTCTCCGTGCTATGGCTACGTATGATTATCACGTACATCGTCGACGGTCGCTTGCAGTCACGAGGATCGCCGTCTCCGACGGAGCCATGACAGCCGTCGACAACCTGTGGTACCTGGCCGACGAGGCCGACCAGCAGGCCGAGCAGACCTATCACGAACTCCAGTCGACTCACGACGGCGTCACCGAGTTCACGAAGACCCGGTGGGTCTCACGCCGGCGGTTCCGGACGGTTGCACAGCGGATCAGCGAGAACGGCCTTCCCTACGGCGCTCACGCGCTGGTGACTGACGACAGCGGGGCGATCTTGCTCGTCCGTCACCGCGACGTCGACATGTGGGTGTTGCCAGGCGGTGAGGTCGACGGCGAGGAGTCTTTCGAGGCGGCCGCGAGGCGCGAACTCGGCGAAGAGGCAGGTATCGAGGCCACCTTCGACGGACTCGCGTTGCTCGGTCGTGTCGAGTTCCACGGCGACGGACACACGACCTGGGGCGTGTTGCCGATCTACGAGGGGCGGGCCGAATCGACGGCGCTGACGGTCGACGATCCCGACGGCGAGATCGTCCAGGCACGCTGGTTCGAGACGCTTCCAGAGGACGCCCGTGACCGATCCGTCCTGCAGTCCTGGCTCGGAGACGACTAGGCGTCGTCCGGCTGGTGCGTGATGCCATCACGGGCATCGGCAGTGCGTCGTCTGCTCGCCGCGCTGGCCGTGGCGGCGTCGTAGCCGTACAGGACCGAGTCGACGTGTGGTTCGACGGCCGCGGTCGCTTCCAGCAGGGCGTCGATCTCGACGTTCGCGTACAGTTCGACGCTCACGCGGGACGCGAGCCGATCGGCGAACCCGCTTGCGATTGCCTCGAGCCAGTAGGTCGTCCCGTAGCTCGTGTCGTACAGCGGGACGACGAACTCCTCGACCAGCGGTTCGAGCGCCTCGAGGTCGATGCCCGACCGCTCGTGGAGATGGCCCGGATAGGGGTCGGGATACAGGCTGACGATCAGGTCGCCGGGGACGCGCTCGCGTGCCGCCTCGACGAATTCGGTGACGACGCCGGCACGCCACGCTGAACGGTCGTCGTGTTCGCTGCTGGCCGAGCGGCTCTCACAGCGGTCGCAGTGACAGTATTCGGCCCGCGGGAAGCCGATGTCGTCGAGTCGTACGTCGCCGCTGGCCCGACCGGCATCCTCGACCATCTCCAGCAACCCGTCCCTGTAGGACTCGTGAGTTGGGCAGACGTAGGACTGATCGAGACGTGCGCGGTCACCGGTCGCCGCCTCGCCTTCGCGTGTGCGCGCGGCGAGTTCCGGCCGGTCACGGACAGCCGCGTCGTCGGCGAAGCACGCGAGCGTGTTGATGCCATCGGCCGTGGGTTCGCTGGCGCGGCCGCTGGCCGACTTCTGCTCGTAGAAGGCGCGGTCGAAATCCGACCACGACAGTTCGGGTTCGTTTCGCGTGACGACGCCGACCATACCCCCACCAGGGGAGCCAGTGGCAAGTCAGTCACGCTCGAAGCAACTTACTCTTTGATTGCGAGCTTGTACACCACGACGAGGGCGACCAGGGCGAGTATGACTTTCGCTTTCGTAGACATCACTCGGGAAAACGATCCGCCCCCGTAAAATCTTTCCCCTCCGGTCGGCTCGAACGCCCCGACGGCGGCGCTTCGATCGCCCGATCAGCCGGCGAGGATGTGCGCGGCGAGATCCTCGCGAATGATCGTATCGCAGTAGGTACACCGCACGCCGTCCTCGAGGACCTCGAACTGCGACTCGATCGGCTCGTTTTCGGTCGTGATGCAGTGCTGGTTGGGGCATTCAAGCACCCCGACGACCTCTTCGGGGCGGCTCACGCGGTGTTTCTCGGCGACGTCGTACTCGCGGATGATGTTGATCGTCGCCGCGGGCGCGACCAGCGAGAGGACGTCGACCTCGGCTTCGCTGAGTTCACGTCCCTCGACTTTGACGATGTCTTTCGTGCCCAGGCGATCGCTCGGGATGTTCATCACGATGCTGATCGGCTCGCCTGCTGTCCCGTCGATCCCGAGGATCGCGAGGACGTTCAGTGCCTGTCCGCCGGCGATGTGGTCGATGACGGTTCCGTTCCGGATCTTGCTGACGCGGAGTTTCTGGTCGTCGCTCATCGTTCGTCCTCCAGCAGGAGATCGAGCAGTGCCATCCTGACTGGCACGCCGTTGTGTGCCTGTTCGAAAAACTGCGCGTGGTCGGTATCGTCGATGTCGTGGGCGATCTCGTCGACCCGCGGCAGCGGGTGCATGACTGTCAGATCGTCGCTCGCATCTTCGAGCGTCGCGGCGTCGATCTGGTACTCACCGGCGACCTCGCGATATTCGTTCTCGTCGGGGAACCGTTCCTCCTGGATGCGGGTGACATACAGCACGTCGAGCGAGGGCAGGATCTCCGACAGATCGGTGTGTTCTCGCAAGGTCGCACCTTCCTCGTGGAGGTCATAGCGGACCGACCGCGGGAGCCGCAGGCTTTCGGGGCTGATGAAATGCTGGTGAGCGTCGAAATTCGTCAGCGCGTGCGCGAGCGAGTGGACGGTTCGTCCGTACTTCAGATCGCCCATGATCCCGATCGTCAGGTCATCTAGCCCCGCGTTTTCTCGGATCGTGTACAGATCCAGCAGGGTCTGTGTCGGGTGCTGGCCGGCACCGTCGCCGCCGTTGAGGAGCGGGACGTCGACGAACTCGCTGGCCATCTTCGCCGACCCCTCGCTCGGGTGGCGCATGACCAGCGCGTCCGCGTACCCCTCGACGACCCGGACCGTGTCGGCGAGGCTCTCGCCTTTCTTGACACTCGAGTACTCCACCGGACCCATGTCGACCACGTCGCCGCCCAGGCGCTTGATCGCCGCGCTGAAACTCATCTTCGTGCGCGTGCTCGGCTCGAAAAAGAGCAGGCCGAGCAGCGCCCCGGCGTGACGATCCGCGTAGGCTCCCGGATCGGCCGCGATCTCGGCAGCGTGATCCAGCACCTCCTCGATGTCCCCTCTGGAGAGCTGTTTCGCGCTGATGATGTGCTCGTGACGCATCGAGCGTAACCCCGACGCCGACGCTCTTGAGAGTGACGGTTGTCCCAGTCCCGGTGGCCGGTCTCTCCCTCGCGGATCAAAATCGAAAACGGGGGTTAACTTTGATTATCCTTGGCAACCAATCTCTAGGTGTACGATGGATATTGCTGATATTGCTACCAGCGAATACGTCGCGGTCGACGTCGACGAACGCCTCGGGAAAGTCCGGTCGATCTTCGAGCGGGACAACCCCAAGGGGATTCTCGTGACTAACGACGGCGATTACGAGGGCGTGATCACCCAGAAACAGCTGGTACAGTCGCACGTCGAGGATCGAACGAAAGCCAAGGCGATGACCCAGCACGCCCCGAAGGTCGAGCGGACGGCGGACGTCCGCGAGACGGCCCGCGTTCTCGTCGAAGGCGGGATCAAGGTCGCGCCGGTGTTCGAGGCCGGCCGACTGTGGGGCGTCGTGACCGACGACGCCATCCTCCGGGCCGTCCTGGAGAATCTCGACGCGTTGACCGTCGGGCAGATCTACACCGAGACGGTCATCTCGATCGACGAAGACGCACAGATCGGGCAGGCGATCAACAAGCTTCGGGAGAACGGCATCTCCCGGCTGCCCGTGGTCGACGAGGACGGTCGCCTCTCCGGGATGGTCACTCGCCACGATATCGTCGACGTCGTCGTTCGGGACATGGACAAATCGACGGTCGGCGAGCGAGCGGGTGACGTCGACCGCATCCTGGATCTCCCGATCTACGACGCGATGAACAGCCCCGTCGAGACGACGACGCTCGACGCCTCGGTCAAGGAAGCTGTCGAGACGATGCTCGACTACGACTACGCGGGGCTGGTCGTCACGCCCGAGGAAGACGACTCGCTCGTCGCGGGCATCATCACCAAGACGGACGTCCTCCGGGCGCTGACGTTCACCGAACAGAACCACATGGACGTCCAGATCACCAACATCAACCTCCTGGATACGATCTCTCGTGAGGACATCCGGATCGGCATCGAAGAGGTCGCTGACAAGTACCAGGCCATGCAGGTCCACCACGCCCACGTTCGGTTCCACGAACACAAGGAGAAGCTCCGCGGGACGCCGCTGA
>JBMCBU010000098.1:0-7224 GCA_048623335.1 Halapricum sp. | reverse complement strand
CGAGTAGGCGTTCGGCGACCTTTTGAGTGCCAATCGCGTACGCTCTCGTATGCTACTGATTCGGGGCGAAGCCGGCGGGACAGCCCTGACTGGGACGCTCTACGAGCCCGGGGACAACCCGCCGTCGTTCAGCGGTGCGCCCGACGAGGGCGCGCCGTACGTCTGGGTCTGTGATGCCTTCTACGAGGTCGAAAGCGGCGGTCAGCGCCAGCGCATCGGCGGCCGCGAGATCAACGTCGCCTTCGAGTCGCCCAGCCCCCGCGGGTTCGAAACCCGCGAACGGGCACTCGAAGCCGCGAGAGACCACGTCCGCACGCAGTTTCAACGCGTCGGCATCGACGCCGACGAGGTCACCGTCACCGTCGAAAGCCACGACGGTTGATCACTCGACCGTTTCGGCCGCCACAGCGGTCGTCGGCGGCGAGATCGGCTCGCCCATCGCGTAGACCGTGTTGTGGCCGGTGATCTCGACGTCGACGAAGTCCCCGACTTTCAGCCCCTGGAGTTGCGCCTTCGGCAGGGCGACCTGGCGGTGGGCCTCGTCGTAACCCACAAGCGAGTCGTCGGTGCCGTCCTCGGTGAGCAGGACCGTCCGTTTGGTGTCGACCATCTCTTCGTAGGCCTCGCCGACGACGTCCATCTTCAGGTCGGTCATCGCCTTCGAGCGTTCCTTCTTGAGCGTCCCGCCCAGTCCCTTCATCTCGGCGGCGTCGGTTCCCGGCCGCTTCGAGAAGCGCGTGACGTTGAGCTTCTCCGGGCGGACCTCCCGAAGGAGGGCCATGCTCGCCTCGTGATCGGCGGGCTCCTCGGTCGGGAACCCGACGATGAAATCCGTCGCGAGCGTCCAGTACTCGAGGTGCTCGTCGAAGGTCTCGACGATCTCGCGGAACTGCTCGACGCGGTGCTGGCGGCGCATATCCGCGAGCACGTCGTCGGAGCCGCTCTGGACCGGCGCGTGCAGGAAGTTGTAGATCTCTTCGTGCGCTGCGAAGACGGACGCGAGTTCCTCGCGAATGCCATGCACGCCGCCGGGATTTGCCATCCCCAGTCGAACCCGGAAGTCGCCCTCGATCTCGGTACAGATCCGATCCAAGAGCTCGGGAAGGAGGCTCTCGCCCTGATTGATGTCCCAGCCGTAGACGCCGGTGTCCTGGCCGGTGATCCGCAACTCCCGTGCGCCGCCGTGGACCAGCGCCCGGGCCTTCCGGACGTTCTCCTCGACAGGTGGAGAGTCGATCCGCCCCGTGGCTTGCTTGGTGATACAGTACGAGCAGTCGCTCATGCAGCCGCGGGCGATCGGCAAGATGCCCGTGACGCCGTCGAGAACGGGCTCGGTGTCGGGCGTGATCGTCGGACACTCGCCGTTGAGGACGTACTCTGGAACCTCGTCCCAGTGGAGGATCTCCGCGTCCAGATCCGCAAACTGCTCGCCCTGGGCCAGCGCCATACAGCCCGTGATGATCAGGTCCGCGGGCGTTTGTTCGTCTAGTTCGGTGGCCCGCCGGAGCATGTTGCGCTCGGTCTTCTCGACGACCGTGCACGTGTTCAGGATCGCCACGTCGGCCTCCTCGGGGGTGGATGCCGGACGGTGACCACCCTCTCGCAGGGCGCGTTCGATCTGTTGGGTCTCACCTCGGTTGGAGGTACAGCCGTAGGTTTCGACGTAATAGCGGGCCATCGCGTCTGTCTATCACTACATCCGCGCACCCAAAAACACGACGGATCGAGACGGCAGTGAGACGCAGCAAACGCTACTGATTACGGCCGATTCAGCGTGAGCGCAACTATTATTCTCCAGGCCGGGAAAACAAAACGTGTATGCTGAACGAGAAAACAGGAGCCGTCCTGACTGTTGTCGTCCTGTTTTTGTCTGCGGTCGGCGGTGTCGCGACCGCGACGGACGTCGGGGGGACAGAGAGCGGCATCGTCGCCGCGTCCAACGGGGACGAGGTACCGTTGAACGAAACCGTATCGAACGCGGACGAGGCGTACGTAGCAAGCAACGGATCGGTCGTGCTGGTCTACGAGTACGAAGATTCGGATGACCTCGAAGCGACGAGTGGCCACGCCAGTATGCACGCCGCCGACGGCGTCGCCGAGTTCGGAATGAACCAGGATGTCGAGACGGACGTGGCGGCTAACGTGTCGCTGCTGGCGACACCCGACGAGATGAGCGCCGATGGGACAGCGGTTGCCGACCGGCCGGCCCCGCTGAAAACCCTCCGGTTCGAGTCCGATAGCGTCCAGAACAGGACCGTCAGCGAGTCGTCGATGGCACTGAACAGCACCGTCGCGGTCCCACAGGACTCGGAGTTGTCGTTCCTGTTCTTCGTCCTCCAGGAAGCCCGAACGAGCGGGACCGTCACGACGGACGCGACATCCATGGACGCTGATGGATCCGCGAGCGTCCAGCTTGCCACGCAGATGCTGCCGGACCGGTCACACCGGTTCGTCCTGACCGAACAGGACGAGACCTACACTCTCGAAGTCGAGGAATCGTACGTGCTGGGGCCAGAGCAAGCCGGAGACTGGAACACCTCCGACCGGGCACAGACGACCCTCGAAGCACAGTACTGTGAGGGGGTCAATGCGACCAACGCGACGTGTGACGTCAGTCTCGACAGCTACGAGTTGACCGAAGCGAGCGACGGGCAGCGACTGGACATCGCGTACACGGTCACGGTCGGTGGCATCGATGCGGCCATCTCCGAGGCGATCGTCGAAGGGGTCGCCGGTCCGGAAACGAACATGACGGAAGCCGAAGCGACCGAGTTGGCGGACCGAATCGAGAACGTCACGCTCTCGCACGTCGAGGCGGAGATGGCCGTCGAGAACGGATCGATGGGGGGCCAGCAGGCGAGCGTCGCCTGGAACGTCAGCCTCGACGGGACGGACGACCTGACGCTCGCGTACGTCGACCTCCTCGAACGGATCGAGCAGACGGCAGCGACCAGCCCGCAGACGCCCGATACAGGCGTCTCATCGGGAACGTTCGGGGTTCCGATGGCGGACACGGCCGATCAGATCCGCGAACAGACGGAAGCGAGACGCGACGCTGGACTGGAGACGACATCGAGTTGGGCGTTCGATCTCACGACCGGCCAGAACGCCACGGGTGAACAGTTTATCGCCAACCTGAACGGGACGGCAGCGTCCGAGACGACCAACTGGGACGACTACGTGACCGAACTCGAGGACCGAGACATCCCGATCACGGACAGCATGCGGGCAGCATTCGACGCTCGGACGGACGGCGACCGAGTCGTCGCCGAGGGATCCGCAAGCGTCGCGGACGAAGGGATGTTCGAGCGCGCACTGACCGAGTACAACCGGACGACCAACCAGACCGAAGTCGCCGAAACGATCGAGGCGATCAGAGCAGCCGACTTCGAACACGCCCGTCTGAGCGCGGATGTCGCCGACGGCACTACCACGGTCCAGGGCAATCTCTCGGTCGGGGACGGAACGGCTGTCAGCGATCGGCTTCCCCGCCCGTTCTCGATGATCGAGGCGAGCGAGACGAACCTCGACGAGGGACGAACGGCTGTCCAGATGGACGCCGGTCTCGGGAGTGATGCCGACAGGGATACAGTGCGAACACTGGCGTTCGTCGGCGAAGAGACCGACATCAGCATGTCGGGCGAGTGGGACGAAGAGAGCCGGTCGATGGTCTCGCTGGCTGCCAGTGAAGGTGGAACCGACGACGGAACCAACGACGAAACCGACGACGGAACCAACGACGAAACCGACGACGGAACCAACGACGAAACTGACGACGGCGAAACCGACGACGGGACCGACGACGGTGAGACCGAAGCCGGCGACGGAGACGGGCCCGGCTTCGGTGTGGCCATCGCGCTGCTCGGTGCGGCCGGCGGGGCTGCGATAGCGCGACGACGGACCGAGCCGTGATTCCCATCTCGCGCTGAGACGCGAGGCTTTTCGTCGGTCGGGAAGACCCGCGGTCGTCCTCACGTTTTCGAGTCCTCGAGAATCGTCGCACATAGTAGTCGCGATAGCGAGTTCCCGGTGCGACCGCACTCTCTCGTGCGGTCGGTCCCGAGCAGACGTAGAACGACTGCGATCAGGAAGACACACCGATTCGCGTGGCGACACGGTCAATACCGGGTGGACGGTGGCCAGCGCGAAACGCACATCTCTGGACCGCTATCCTTTCGGTGGTGGCGAACGGCCACACCAGTATGGCACTCCTTCCGAGCGGACTCGTCGTGCCGCCATTTCTCCACCTCATGGTGCTGCTAATCGGGACGACAACGGTAGCTGCGTTTCTGCTCGCGCTCGGGCCGCGAGTCCAGCAGCGCCACGTGCTGGCGTTCACACCGTGGATGGTCGTCGGGGCCAGCGCACACGCACTGCACCAGCTCGACGCCGGTATCTACCCGGCCTGGGCCGAGCCGCTGTTCACTGCCCCGGCCGTCTACGTGACGACGTTCGTCGCGCTCGGTGCTGGCTGGGCGATCTTCGCGTTTCGGGCGAGTCTGCGTGGCGAAGCGGATCAAGTCGCCCGCAACCTCGGCCTCACCGGAACGGTCGCGCTGTTCGGGCTGACGATCTTCGCCGGTCGGCAGGACACGCTCGCTGCCGGCGAGCCGCTGTGGTCGGCCGCGGGCGTTCTCATCACGATTCCGATAACCGTGGGAATCTACTTCGGGATGGCGTATCTCACGACGGACGTCGTCGCCAGAGCACGACTGGTCGGCGGGCTCGTGATCTTCGCACACGCCCTGGACGGGATCACGACCGCCATCGGGATCGACGTACTCGGGACCGCCGAGCGCTCCCCGCTTCCCAGGGCGATCATGGACATCGCCGGTACGCTTCCGGTCGCCGAGACGATCGGCGTCGGCTGGCTGTTCGTGGTCGTCAAGCTCGCCATCGCGATCGTCATCGTCTACGCCTTCGCCGACTATCTCGAAGCCGAGCCGGTCCACGGGAACCTGACGTTCGCGGTCATCATCGCGCTCGGTCTCGGCCCCGCTGTCAACAACGTCGTGCTCTTCGCGCTTCGCGACAGCGCGACGCTCGCCACTATCGCCGGCTGAGACTGCCGGCCATACGATCTCTGTTCGACGGAATGGCTCACCCAGGGCGGCGAACGCCTTCAGGAACGTCTCACTACTAATCTGGGGGTGGTTGCTAGCGTCTGTGCGTCGTCGAGCACGGCTGACCGAGCAATCGGTACAATCGATGTCGCAACCACGAGAGCCCCGGTGGAGCGCCGTTGCTCGCTCCCAGCGCGGAGACAGGCGATCGAACGCCGCAAGCGTCGCCGCGTGCGGTGAGCGGTGACACAACACGTTCGGCGCGAAGGGGAATCGGATGGTGAGCCGGCTTCACGCGGTACGGGCCGGCGATCGTGACGACACCCGTTCACGTCTATACCCGTCGCTCGATGGTGGACAGTCACAGACACGCGGCGTGTCGAGTACCGACGCCACAGGGGGTGTCGCGGCTATGCGGCGCGAAAAAATGAAGAAACGTCAGGAGTCAGCGAAAGCTGACTTAGTTGTTGCGGCGGACGGCCAGCAGCGCAGCACCGAGCAGCGCGACGAGCGCGACAGCGATACCGAAGCCGGGTCCGCCACCGTCACCTTCTTCCGTGGTGGTGGTGTCGGGCTCTTCGGTCGTCGTGGTCGTGGTCGTCGGCTCTTCTTCGATGGTCAGCTGAGCCGTCTGGCTGTCGTCGTCGGTGTACAGCCCGTGCGTGTACGTGCCGGCGTCGACGCCTTCAGTCGAGACCGTGAACTCGTCGCTCACGCTCTCGCCAGGCTCGAGGGTGATCTCCTCTTCTGCGACCGTCTCACCGTCGAAGCGGAATTCGACCGTCTGGGTTCCTTCCACGTCGCCGGTGTTCTCGACCGTGGCCGAGGCAGTCACGTCGTCACCCTGCGTGACGGTGCTCGGTGCGTCGAGCTCCGTGACTTCGAAGTTCGCCGGTTCAGCCTGGCTGCGGATGGTCGCGGTGTCGGTCACCGGGTTGTCATCCGCGTCAGTGTACGGCTGGTCGGCGTCCGGGAAGTCGTATTCCTGGTTGTCGTTGTCGTCCATGTGCGGCATGGCCGTGACTTCTTCGTCGCCGACGAGCGTCGTGTCCAGCAGGACTTCGACGTCTTCGACCGTTCCGGACTCGAAGTAGTCGGAGACGCCGATGATGTCACCGTCAGCGTCGTGAATCGCGATGAAGCCACCGTCGGGCAGGTAGGCTTCACGGACCGTGACAGAGTCACCGGACTCGGACGACTGGCTGCTGATGTCGACCGTGGCTTCCTCTTCGGTTTCGTTCTCGGAGGAGACCGTCAGGTCGGTATCGTTCGGCGCGTAGCCAGCCGGTCGCGTGCTGACGGTGTAGGACCCGTCACTCGCGTTTTCGGGCACCGTCAGGACCGCTTCACCGTCGTCGTTGGTCAGCGCGTCCGCGATCGTGCTGTCACCCGAGGGTGCCAGCGAGACGCTCACGTTGGACGGGAGCGGTTCGCCGTTCGATTGCCGGGTCAGTGAGACATTCACGTCGTCACCGGGTTTGACTTCATCGTCGGACAGACTGATCTCGACCTCCAGGTTCGACTCGAGGACGTCGAAGACGATGTCGTTGCCGTTCAGGTCGGTGACCTGGGCACTGTCTTCACCGCCAGCAACTGAATCCGTGAGGTGCATGATGGCGGTACCGGTCCCAGTCGGGGTGACTGAGAGCCGACCGACCTGCCCCTCGGAGAATTCTTCGGTGATGACGTCCTCTTCGAGCTTCGTGGTCGTTCCCGCAGTGTCCTCGGATTTCGGATCGTCTTCATCGAAGCCGAAGGACTGACCGTCCGGAAGCGTGAAGTCGTCCGAGTCAGCCGGGAAGGCCTCGATACGGAGCGGGTTGCTCACGTCTTTGGCCAGGATCGGGTTCCCGGAGTCTTCGTCCTCGGGCAGTTCGGCACCAGAGCGGTCGTAAACTTCGACGACCGGGTTCTGGGCTGCCGGACCACCGGTGGTGTCGGACTCGCCCGTCGGAGCGTCATTCACGTCTTCCTGTGCTTCGATGTTCCAGGTCAGGTTCAGGATCCCGTCAGACTCCGTGTCCTCCGTAGGCTCGAAGTCGTACTGGAACGTGCCGTTCTCGTTGTTGATCTCTACGTCGTCGGTATCATCATCGTCATCCGGATCGACCTCAACGCTGTCGTGGCCGTCGACAGCTTCGTAGTCGACGTCACCACTAAT
>JBMCBU010000097.1:0-7255 GCA_048623335.1 Halapricum sp. | reverse complement strand
GTCGCGACGACGACGCCGTTGTCTGTCGCGATGCCGATCGTCGTCGTCCCGGTCTTGTTGACGGTCTCCTCGTCGCGGTCGCCGCTGGGAAGCGATCCCAGTTGTGGCTCGTACGGCGACTCCAGCTGCCGGCCGCCGTGCTGGCGGTGCTGCGAGAACGCAGGTCCCGCGTGTGGGTCGTGCATATCCGACGGCTACTGGCCCGGCGTTGATAAAGGCTCCCGTTGTCGTCGCTGTGACTCGTCGGCGAATCCGATCACCGCAGGTCCTTCATCGCGTAGTAGAACCGCTGCAGCGCCGTGAAGTGGCCGACGACGGCGAAGACGATCAGCAACCACCCGACGACGGTGAAGCCGCGGATTGGATCCGTGATGACAACCGCGAGCGCGCCGACGACGCCGATCAACACGAGTCGGTCGGCCCGTCCCAGGAGGCCGCCGTAGACCCGATCCAGACCGACCGCCTGGGCCTGAGTCCCGAGATACGACGTCATCAGTACACCTGTCACGGCAGCCAGACCGACGTCGTACCGGCCGATCCCGGCCGCGAGACCGGCGATGATGAGGATGTCTGCGTACCGATCGAGCACGTGATCGAGCAAATCGCCGGCTTCGGACGCCGCGTCGAGTCGACGGGCGAGTGCGCCGTCGATCAGGTCAAGCCCGCCGTTGACGAACACGAGGCCAGCGCCGATGCCGTAAAACAGCGGCGCGTCGCCGCCGAGATAGAACGCGACCGCAGCGGCCGCGGCGACGACGATCGCGAGAATACTCACGCCGTTGGGCGTCAACCCGAGTCTCGCCGCAGCAGTCACGAACGGTTCGATCACACGATCCGCGAGCGATCGGTATCTATCGAGTGTCATAGGTACTCGGTGTAATCGACAGTGCCCGCACTCGGTTCGCGCTCGCCGGCGATCACGGCTTCGATCTCCGCCGCGACCGCCTCCGGCGTGCGATCGGTCGTCTCGATCTCGTAGACGCTGTCTTCCCCGTGGTTCTGGACAGCGTGGCCGAGAATCACATCCAACGCCTCGCTCTCGGCGTTCTCGCGGGCCGACTCGGTTGACTCGCCACGCTCGCGAAGGCGATGCTCGATCACCGCTGGCGCACACCGAAGCACGATCACCCTGTCGGCGTCGAACTCGTGGGCCAGGTGAGACTCGACGACGACGTCCTCTCGCTCGTCCAGCCACGACTCGACGGCGTCCAGATCGGCGATCAGCGTGTCGCGTTCGCTGTCCCGTCCGGTCGTCAACTCCAGCTCGCGAATGACGTCGTTGAGGTGGATCACCTCGAAGTCACTGTCTAGCAGCTCCGTCGCAGTGGTTTTTCCCGTTCCGGGTGTTCCGGTCACGACAACTCTCACCGCTGGTCACTCCCGGACATCCGCGAGCACCCCGTTTATCGTCTCGACAGCCTGGCGCGTCTCCGATCGCGTGCCGGTCGTGACGCGGATACACTCCGGCAGGCCGAAGCTCGTACAGTCCCGGACGATGACGCCCGCGCGTTGACAGGCGTCGGCCACCGTCTCGGCGTCGCCGACTTCCACGAGGACGAAGTTCCCGCCGCTCTCCCAGGTCGGCGCGTCCAGGTTCTCGCGCATGTACGCCCGGCCCCATCGGGCGGTCTCGATCGTCTCTTCGAGGAACTCGCCGTCCTCGAGCGCGGCCAGCCCGGCCCGACAGGCGATTTCGCTCGCGGCGAAGGGCGTGTTCACGCGGGCGTATGCGTCGCCCCATTCGCTCGGTGTGATCGCGTAACCGAGCCGGATTCCAGCCAGTCCGTACGCTTTCGAGAACGACCGGAGCAGCGCCACGTCGTCGCGCTCGCGGACGAGTTCGATCTTGCTCGCCCGTTCACTGAACGGCTCGTACGCCTCGTCGACGACGACGAGCGTCCGCTCGTCGGTTTCCTCGGCGATCCGTTCGACCTCGTCGATCGTGACCTCGGAGCCGGTCGGGTTGTGTGGGCTCGTCAGGTAGACGATCCGCTGGCCGTCATAGGCGTCCAGCACGCGCTCGGGCGACTGGTGAAAGCCTTCTCCTTTCGAGAGCTCAAACGTCTCGACTCGCCCGTGGTGGTACTTCGCGCTCATCCCGTGGTAGGTGAAGTCGGGGTCGGGAACGAGCACGGCCTGACCGGGATCGAGCAGCGCACGCGAGAGGTAATCGAGCGCGCCGTCGCCACCGTTGGCCAGCCAGATCTGCTCGTCGTCGAGGCTCCACTTCTCGGCGAGTTTCGCGATCAGATCCGTGTGTGAGGACTTCGGATAGTAGTGGACGTCCTCGGCGACGTCGCGGATCGCCTCGACGGCCTTCGGCGAGGGGCCGAGGGAGTTCTCGTTCGAGGAGAGCTTGATCAACTCGTCCGGGTCCAGTCCCAGTTCCCGGGCGACTTCTTCGATCCCTCGTCCCGCTCGATAGACGGAATGCATCGAGAGGTCCCGTGGTTCCATACTCGGCAAAAGCGGTCGGCGGGTCTTAAGGGTGCCCAAGCCGTCCGCGCCCATCGGTATCGATGGACCATCGCTATCCCGAAGCCATACAGCTACGGATGCTCTCGGTCGTGGCTGTGAACCCCTCGGGGGTCAAGCCCCGAGATGCGTCACGGTTTCTTCGGATCGCGCTTGTCGGATTCGAGCGTGTCTCCCTCCACGTTCGAGACCTCGGCCTCGAGCCACTCTTTGAGCCACTTGACACGCTTGATACGGCGGTGAGCGACGCTTTCGGCGGCGTCACTGTGGATGCGCTCGCGGGCGTCGCGGCCACGTTCGAGGACCCGTCCGACCATCTCGGCGGCGTCGATGTGCGTCCGGGATTCATACCCCATCCGCAACAGCAACAGTGTCGCGCCGTTGGCACCGATTTTATCCAGGATGTCAGCCTCGATGAGGCACTGAGTCTCCAGTGGGAGGTCCGTCAGCTCGCCCTGATAGGAGTGGTCGCGAACCGCGTTCACGACTTGCTCGACGAACGATTGCGGGTAGTCGCCGTGTGCCGTCAGGTACTCCCTGGCGATCTTCGCGCCGGCCTCGGCGTGGCGGTCCTGCTCGGCCTCGAGTTTGGCGACGTCGTGAAACAGCGCCGCTACGCGGGTCACGTCGACGTTTGCACCCTCTCGGCGTGCGATCTCTTCGGCGAGTTCGACGACATTGAGGATGTGGTTGAATCGGTACTCCGCCGAGTGCCAGGGATACCACCGCATACGCCCTCCCTCGTCTTCGCTCTCGACGCTGGCCGTGAGGTAGTCGCGGACGAACCCCTTCATCGCCTCGAATTCGGCGTCCGTGACCGGCGACTCCTTAATCTCGACACCCACGGAACCACCTCCCGACAGAACGTTCGATATTCATGTTACGTACAAAAAGGCGTGTTTGACTCTTTAGCGTTACGACACTATTATCACTGCCGCCACGAGCGCAGCATTCGCACGAGCAACTGCCTTTTTAATGGCTGCGGGAGAACGTGTCCGTATGCACGTCCGTCCCGCCACACCCGCGGACCGGCCGGCGATCCGGGACATCGCCCGCCGGTCGCTGCAGACGTCCTACTCACTGAGTCCACAGGCGATCACCAGCGCGATCGAGGAGTGGTACACCGAGGACAACCTCTGTGAACGACTGAACGACGCGGATCGTCTCTTGCTCGTCGCCGAACGCGACGGACAGGTCGTCGGTTTCTCGGAGAGCACTCTCGAGGACGCGGTCGTCTTCGAAGACTCCGGGCCCGAGCAAAAAGCAATGTTGCTGTGGTTGCACGTCGACCCGTCCTATCGCGGCGAAAGGATCGGAACCGAACTGTTCGAGGCAACACGCGATCGCCTCCACGAGCGCGGCGCGAGCACGATACAGGGGCGCGTACTCGCGGAGAACAGCGAAGGCAACGGCTTCTTCGAGCGTCAGGGCTTCCATCGGGTCGGTCGCCGCGACGTCGAGATCGCCAGCCGCACGCACGTCGAGAACATCTACATCGAGGAACCGTCAGGGCTGACAGGCTGTGAGACGCCGGCCGGAGAGACGGTCTACGTGGATCGAGACGACGCCGAGCGCGGATCGCTGGGCCCGTTCTATCCGGTCTATGCCGACACGAATCGAGGAGAGCGCTACGGGTATTACTGTGGCAGCTGCGAGCAGTTTGCGAACGCGATGGACGCGATGGGACGAATCGAGTGTGACAGCTGTGGCAACAGCCGCAAGCCCACTCGCTGGGACGCGGCGTACATGTGATCAGCGCTCGCCCGGTTCGTCCACGCCGTCGGAACGTTTCCCGGATGTTTCGTTCGTCTCGCTGATGCGTTGGTCGGACGCCTCGCCTGCGGGTCGAGAGCGTTCGGCTGCTGCGGTCGCCGTCTCGACGGCGTCGCTGATGTCCGTATCGAGCGCCTCCAGTTCGTCTTCCGTTTCCGCGATACCCGTCGTGACCATCAGTCGGACACCTCGCCGGACCGAAATGTCGAGCTCGTGCAGGTCCGACTCCGGAACGAGCGCGAGGTGACCGTTCGTCGGGTTGGGGCTGTGAGGCAAGTAGACGTTGTAGGCCGTTCCGATCGCAGTCTGGACCGGCTCCGGACTCTCGGCGGTGACGAAACCGATCGCGTAGACGTCGTCCCGCGGGTATTCGACGAGGACGACGCGCTCGTAGCGATCGGCCGAGGTGGACAGCGAGTGGGCCACGCCCTGGACGCCCGTGTAGATCACCCGCACCATCGGGATGAACCCGACGACCCGATCGATCCCGCCGAAGAGGCGACCGGCGACGCCCCACTGGGCCAGAAAGCCGACGAGCCCGATCAGCGCGAGCATGAGCAACACCGCCAGCAGTCGCGCCAGAAACTCGATGTCGCCGGTAAACTGTGCGAGATCCGTCGCCGAAACGACCGGCTCGACAAAGCCCGTCAGCCATCCGAGCGCGAACCGCAGTGCCACCAGCGTGACGATCAGCGGGGCGACGAGAATCAGGCCGGTGACGAAACTGTTTCGGATCCAGTGCTTCCAGTCCACGTCGGAGCCTCCCACGCCAGGACGAAAAAGGTTCACCTCGATGTCAACGGAAACAGAGCATCGTTCCGGGCGAACTGCGTGGCTGCGGTCGGGGGGTCCAAACTCGCCCAGTGTCGATCAACGGGCCGTCGCACAGACTCCCTCTGACCGGCTCTATCCACACAACCTCACCCGACGCTGTTACCGGCTGGAATGCTCTGGGTCTTCGCTCTCGGATAGGTCGACCGCCGGAAGCTCACCATCGGGGTCGAACCCGAACACCTCGCCGTAGAACGCGAGCTCCGTCTCGTGGGCACGTTTCCGCGACTCCGCGCGGCGGAACCCGTGCTGTTCGTCGTCGAACACGAGGAGCCGGTGCGGGACGTCGTTCGCAGAGAGTGCCTCGACCATCTCTTCAGCCTGTGAAAGTGGCACGACTTGATCGTCCGCTCCTTGAAGGAGAAGCACGGGCGCTTCGATGCCGTCGGCGTGGTTGACCGGCGACCGAGCATCGTAAGTGTCGGCCATCTCGGGATATGGCCCGACCAACTGGTCGAGATACCGTGACTCGAATTTGTGTGTGAGTTCGGCCAGGCGCGCGAGGTCGGCGACGCCGAAGTAGCTCGCCCCTGTCGAGAAGACGTCGTGAAACGCGAGTGCCGACAAGACGACGAATCCACCGGCACTCCCACCCCTGATTGCCATGCGATCGCCGTCGACCCGACCGCGTTCGGCCAGATGCTGTGCAGCGTCGATGCAGTCCTGTACGTCCATCACCCCCCACTCGCCGTACAGCGCCTCGCGATACGCCCGACCGTGTCCGGTCGAGCCGCGGTAGTTCACGTGGACGACGGTAAACCCGCGGGACGTGAAGAATTGCGTGCTGAGGTGGAACGTCGGACCCACCGCGCTCGTCGGGCCGCCGTGGGCAACCACGAGAACTGGCGGCCGTTCGTCGGACGGAGGATCCACGTCCGGATTGACCGGCGGATAGACGAACGCGTGGGTTTGCGACCCGTCGCGCGTCGGGACGCTGGTGTGTTCCGGGGTCGACACGTATGCCTCGTCGAGTTCGACTTCGTTCCCGAGTCGTAGCACGGTCGGCTCCGCCCCGGGCGACCAGCGAACCAGCCGGGGCGGCGTAGCGGGGCCACTGGCGACGAAGTAGAGGGACGATCCATCCGATCGAAGTCGTGATCCGAACGCCGCAAACGGCAGGTCTGTGACCGTTCGATCCCCCTTCGGAGTGATCAGTTCGAGTGTCTGTTCTCCGTCGCGAGTGACGACCGTGGCAACGCGCCCGTCGTCGAGAAACGCGTACGTGGCGAGACCGAACACCCACTGTGGAACACCGTACTCGGCCTCTTCTTCGCGATAGGGAACCCAGCCGTCGCCGTCCCGTCGGTAGAGATTCCACCAGCCTGTTCGGTCGGAGACGGCGTGGAGTGTCCCGTCGGGACGCCACGCCGGCTGGAAGACCGACTCCTCAGAGCCACCCATCACAACGCGCTCGTTCGAGAGCGTTCCGTCAGCATCGACGTCGGCGACGTGGAGTTCGGTGCCGTCCCACGGCATCCGCGGGTGATCCCACGTGAGCCACGCGAGTCGGTCACCGTTCGGTGAGAGCGTAGGTGCCGCGTAGAAGTCGTGTCCTGCTGCAACAACCTCGGGTTCCTCGCTTCCATCAGGTGCGAGTCGTACCAGAGAGGTCACCGGCTCGTCGACGTCGTCCGCAATATTGGCCGTGTCATGATCCTCTCGGACGCAGTAGAGATGGCGCCCACCGGTGGAGATCTCGAAATCCGCGTATCGCAACCCGCGGTCGGTCTCGGGCTCCGGTGTGATCGGTGTCGGCTCGCCGTTCCGTGGCTGTCTGTAGACGCGTTGGTCGCCGAATCGTGCAAAGAAGACCACATCATCGTGTACGACAAAATCACTGCCCCCGTACTGATGAACGAGAGTACGGACGTTGATGTCTTCAGGCGTCACGTCTTGGTCGTCTTCACCGTCGTGACGGACAACGACGCCACGTCCGTCTTCGGCTGGCCGTTCTTCGCGCCAATAAATCGTGTCCCCGTCCAAGTCAGTGTGGCCGAAAGTGATCCCGCCACTGGCCACCATGTCCGCCGAAATCGGCGACGACCACGCACCGTACGGAATTGACTGTTGTTGCCCACCACTCATTATCAGGCCGCTTTCGACTCCCACGACTAAAATTTTCCCACAGCTAACGCAAGCGTGTTCATAGGGATTCGCGTAGAAACCCATCGATTCC
>JBMCBU010000096.1:0-7290 GCA_048623335.1 Halapricum sp. | reverse complement strand
AGACCGCCGATTCGCTGTTGATGGTTCGGCCTGACTACACCATCTACGACGAGGTTCGCAAGACCGACGACTTCGAGGTCTTCGCGGATATGCGTCTCGCGGGTGTCGGGATGATCGGTGTCGTCCACGCGACGCGCGCGATCGACGCGCTCCAGCGACTCGTCGGGCGGGTCGAACTGGGGATGATCCCCCAGATCGTCGACACGGTCGTCTACATCGAAGCCGGCGAGATCGCGACGGTCTACGACGTCCAAACGGAGGTCAAGGTCCCGGAGGGGCTGATGGAAGAGGATCTCGCACGGCCAGTCATCACGATCAAGAACTTCGAGACCGGTCGCCCCGAATACGAGATATACACGTTCAACCGTCAGGTCGTGACGGTCCCGCTGAACGAGGGCGAAAGCGACGAGAGCGGCGTCGATCGGATCGCACGCCAGGAGATCCAGCGCGAGATTCGGTCGGTCGCCGACGGCCACGTCGAGGTCGAACTCCAGGGGTCGAACCGTGCAGTCGTCTGGGTCGAACAACACGACATCAGCCACGTGATCGGCAAGGGCGGTGGCCGGATCTCCGACATCGAGAACCGACTGGGCATCGAGATCGACGTGCGTACCTTCGAGGAGCGTCCCGGCGGGAAGAGTGGATCGAGCGGCGACGGAACCGGAAAGTCCACTGGCGCGAGCGGCGACGTCGTCACGCCCGAGATCACTTCCAGACACGTGATCGTCCCGGCTCACGAGTACACGGGCGACACCGTGGAAGTCCAGGCCGATGGCGAATATCTCTTCACCGCGACGGTCTCTCGGGGCGGCGAGATCCAGGTCTCCCGCGGGAGCGCGATCGCCGAGGAACTCGAACAGGCGATCGATCGCGGCAAACAGATCGCGATCGTCCCGTCGTAGCCGGTGATCCGGCCGTTGTCGGCGTCTCTGTGGTCTCGATTACCACAATTGAGAACTGCTCCAAAAGACCTTAACGGATCTGAACACGTCTCTCGAATGATGGACGCACAGACCTGCGATCGAACGGCGTGGACGTCCGGATCGCCGTCCGGACACACGAGGTGGTACCATGCAGGTGGATGCTGACTCCCTCGAACAGCTCAACCTTCGGACCAGAGACGGGGCGGAGCGAGCGGGTGAACGATTTGGGAGTGCGGTCGACGTCGAGACGAAGATCGGCGCGACGCGGATCCGGATCACCAGCCAGCAGGACCTGGTGACGGCACTTTTGACTGGCGACGAGGAATGTCTCAGGTTCGACGTCAGCGGGCCGCTATCCGGGACGGCCATCATGACGTTCGACGAAGGTGCGCGGTCGCTGATACGGGACAGCGGTGTCGAGGATGACGTCGATGACCTGGCGAGCGAACTGTTCGACGCGTTCGTCGAACAGTGGGAATCGTACGTCGGCGGCGATCTAACGATTGGAGCAGTCACGTACGTGCCAGACCCGTCAGTGCACGATTTCGGCTTCGGCTCGATCAGCGACGATGCCGAAAGTACACCGCTGTTTCAGGGGAGCATCGACGTCGTCGGTCGGCCCGGACGGGTCAAGCTGTATCTCGTCCCCGACGCGAGGTCCCTGGAGGCACTGTTGTCGGACGACGGAGCGTTCGACGAAGGCACCGAAGACGACGGGGAGCCGTCCGGAGACGGCGACAGCAGCCTCTTCGACGACGCCGACGCTGCCTCGGCACCGCTGCCGCTTGACAAGCTGTCGGTTTTCAGCGATCTGACCAGAGCCGGGACCAGAGCCGCCGCCGAACGCGTGACGGCGTTTACCGGGATCGAGACCGACACCGAGATCTCGGGGATCAACTTCACGCCGATCGACGATATCTCGACGAGTCTGGACGCCGACTCCTACGTCGGGACGACCCTGGAGTTTCAGGGCAAACCCAGCGGCCACCTCGCGATCATGTTCCCCGACGAGTCCGCCCGTCGCGTCGCCGAGGAGATGCTACCGACCGATCCCGCCGACGAGGGGTTGACGTCGATGCACAAAAGCGCTCTGGAGGAACTGGGCAACAACATGGCCTCGGGGTTCCTCGACGGGTGGGCCAACGTGCTCCAGACGGCAGTCGATCACACGCCGCCGGAGTTCAGCGACGACATGGAACTGACCCTGCTCGAGCTGGTCACCGAACAGCTCGGCCCCTTCCAGACACACGCGTACACGATCGAGTCGCGAATCACCACCGATTCGGTCGCGTTCGACTGTGAGATCCACGCACTCCCCAACGAGACACAGTTGAGCGAAGCCCTCGAGGAGCTGCTGGTCTCCCGACAAGACCACACCGAAGCCGATCCGGACGAGATATTCCACTAGCGGGCCACCCGACCGCCGACGGCGGACATCTCACACTGGGACCCACCGACCTATTTTCCTGGAGTCCCAACCACGGCGTATGGCAACGTACAAGCGATCGGTTCGGATCGAGGCCCCGTTCGAGGACGTCTGGGAATTTCACGCCACCGGCGATGGGCTGGTGGCGCTCACGCCGACGTGGATGCACCTGCAGATCGAATCCGAACGCGGCCCCGACGGCGAACCCGACCCGGACGCCCTCGAAGCGGGATCGACGGTCGTCTCGACGATCCAGCCGTTCGGTATCGGACCTCGCCAGCGGTGGGTCTCGGAGATCGTCGCCCGCGAACGCGAAGACGACTACGCCATGTTCCGCGACGAGATGGCCGAGGGACCGTTTCCTCGCTGGGTCCACACCCACTCGTTTTACCGTGACGGGGCGGTGACGGTCGTCAGGGACTTCGTCGAGTACGACCTGCCCGGCGGCCCGGTCGGCCGCGTCGCGAACCCGCTGGCGTGGATCGGCCTCGAACCGATGTTCCGCCATCGCCACCGGAAGACGAAGGAACTGCTCGAAAGAGCGCAGTGATCGAGGCACGTCCCGGCAGTGATTGGAGTGACTTTGTTCCGGATCGGCCGCTCGATGGCGGGCGGTCCAGCGAGACGATCGAATCGCCAGCAGGATAGAGAAAGGATAAATCGCCCGGCGACCGAGGTCCGATCGTGGACAGCGAGACCCCCGTCGTGTCGCCACTGGCTGCGCTCGCGCTCGCCGTCGTCGCAGTCAGCACCAGCGCGATCTTGATCCGCTGGAGTCACGCTCCCTCCTCGGTAGCAGCCTTCTATCGCGTGTTGTTCACGACGCTGTTGCTCGCGCCCGTCGCTGCCGTCCGCTATCGCGGGCAGTTCGGTCGTCTCTCGAGGCGTGACTGGCTGGTGGCCGTCTCCTCTGGGCTGGCGCTTGCCGCACACTTCGCCGCCTGGTTCGAGAGCCTCGAGTGGACGACCGTCGCCGCGTCCGTGACGCTCGTTCAGACCCAGCCGGTGTTCGTCGCGATCGGTGCGGTCTGGCTGCTCGGCGAGCGGCTGAACCGAAAGATGGCCCTCGGGATCGGTGTGGCGCTTCTCGGGAGCGTGCTGCTTTCGATCGGCGATCTGCGTTCAGGCGGCGCGTTTGTGGGGGCGAATCCCCTCTACGGCGACGCGCTCGCGCTACTCGGGGCGCTCGCTGCCGCGGGATACGTCCTCGCCGGGCGATCGCTTCGTCAGCGATTGCCGCTGATCCCGTACGTGATCGTCGTCTACACCGTCAGCGCCGCGGGATTGCTCGTCTGGACCGCCGGACAGGGTGCGTCGCTGGGTCCGTATCCGCCCCGGGAGTGGGTACTCTTTCTCGGGATGGCCGTCGGTCCGGGGATCTTCGGCCACACCGTCGTCAACTGGGCGCTGGCTCACGTCGACTCCAGCGTCGTCAGCGTCACGCTGGTCGGCGAACCCGTCGGAAGTACCCTGCTCGCGCTGGTGTTGCTCGGCGAGGTACCACCCGCGGTGACGGCCGTCGGTGGTGCTGTCATTCTGGCTGGGATCGCCCTGACCGCGCGGGCACGGCCGAATCCGGAGTGATGTCTGATGGTGCCCGCGATAGTCTGCGGGGACGTCCGAGAACCGCAAGACACCTACAGCCGCAGTGCCGACGCTCGCGTGATGACAGGGTACGACGCGGTTCTGCTGGACCTGGACGGAACCCTCTGTGAGTATGTTCGCGGGACCGAACAGCTCCTGCCGGCCGCCTTCGAGCGCGTGGGCGTCGAGCCGCTGTTCTCGCCCGAGGCGTACGTCGAGCGCGTCGACAGCTACGCCGACCGGGCCGACTCGATGCGACAGCGTCGGCGACTGTGCTTTGCGGACCTGGCCGAGGAGAACGGCTACGACCGACGCCTCGGTCGCGAGGTGGCCGACGCCTACGCGGCCGAGCGCGACCACGGCAACGTCCGGTTTCTGGACGGCGCGGCCGAGGCCGTCGAGCGACTCGCACAGCGCTATCCGCTCGCGCTGGTGACCAACGGCGGTCCCGACATGCAAGAGCCGAAACTCGAAGCGCTCGGCCTCGAACCCTTCCTCGATACCGTGGTGTACGCCGGCTACGAGGCCCCGGCCAAGCCCGATCCCGAACCGTTCGAGCGCGCACTCGACGCGCTCGAGGTCACTGCCGACCGGGCGGTGTACGTCGGTAACAACTACGAGACGGACGTGATCGGCGCCGCAGCGGCCGACCTCCCAGCGATCCTGGTCGGCGAGCCGCCCGTTGGCGGATCGGTCGAGCCGGCTTCGACGATCCGGACGCCCGGAGCGCTATTGGAGGCGCTGAGGGCGATCCCGCACTAGGTGTCTCTCTCGCTGCGGTGCCGGGCCCTCGCCGGTCAGCACCCACTGCTCGCTGACGACTCCGACAACCGTAAGAGCGTCAGGGCTGCTACTAGGCGTCGATGAGTGATCACGGCAGCTCGGGGACAGGTCCCGGGGGGTTGGCGTCGGGACGACCGGAGCCACCGGCCGGCGAGACCGGTGTCCGACGGATCGAACCCTCCAGCGGGGACGGCAGCGTCGAGCTCGTCGGGACAGCGCACGTCTCTTCGGCAAGCGTCGAGGAGGTCGAAGAGACGATCGCCGACCGTCAGCCGGACGTCGTGGCCGTCGAACTCGACGAGGGCCGTTACCGCCAGCTGAAAGGCGGCACGCCCGAGGACCTGGACGCGAGCGACCTGCTGCACGGCAACACTGTCTTTCAGTTTCTGGCCTACTGGATGCTGTCGTACGTCCAGACTCGACTGGGCGAGCGCTTCGACATCGAACCCGGCGCGGACATGATGGCGGCCGTCGAGAGCGCCGAAGAACACGGTCTCGGCGTCGCGCTGGTCGACCGTGACATCCAGACGACGATCCAGCGCTTCTGGCAACGGCTCTCGACCCGCGAGAAGGCGACGATGTTCGGCGGGCTGTTGGCTGGGATGGTCGGCACGCTCGGTGCCGGACTCTCCATTGGGGTGTTTCTCGGACTGTTCGTCGCGTTCGGCGTGGAACTCGTCGCCGGCCCTCTCCTGTTGGGGCCGGGGTTGGCCACTGCACTCCCGCTGGTCGGCGGGACGTTACTGGTGGTCCTCGACGGCGCGTTGCTCGCCGGGACGATCGCGCTGCTCGTGGGTCTCCCGATCGCCGCGCTGCTCGCACATGCGCTCGATACTGACACCGACTACGAGGAGTTCGACATCGAGGAGTTGACCGACACGGACGTCGTCTCGGCGATGATGGAGGAGTTTCGCCAGTTCTCACCCGGCGGCGCGGAGGCGCTGATCGACGAACGCGACGCCTTCATCGCCCATCGGCTCGTAGCTCTCCGAGACGCCGGATACGATGTCGTCGCAGTCGTCGGGGCGGGCCATCGCGCCGGCATCCAGTCGTATCTCGACCGTCCCGAGACGCTTCCGGCGATGGAGTCGATCACCGGACCGCTCAAGCAAAAGCGGTTCTCGCTGTACAAGCTGTTTGGCTACCTGTTTACGGTCGGGTTCGCCGTCTTCTTCGTGCTACTGATCCTCGGTGGCGCGAAAGAAGCGTGGGTGGTTCGGCTGCTCATCGCGTGGTTCCTCGTCAACGGGATCGCCGCGCTGAGCCTGGCGAAACTCGCCGGGGCACACTGGCCCTCGGCGCTCGTTGGGGGTGGGATCGCCTGGCTGACCAGCGTCAACCCCCTGCTCGCGCCGGGCTGGTTCGCCGGCTACGTCGAGTTGCGCTACATCGACGTCAACATCGGTGACATCTCGACGCTTAACGAAATCGTCAGCGACGAGGAGGCCCCGCTCGGCGAACTCTACAAGCGGCTGACCGACGTGCCGCTCTTTCGGCTGATCGCGATCGTCGCGATGACCAACGTCGGGAGCATGATCGCAAGCTACGGCTTCGTGTTCGTCGTGCTGCCGTACATGTCCGCGGATGTCGGCGGGATCGCCGGAATCGTCGAATTGATGCTCGACGGCGTCGAAAACGGCGCCCGGATCGTCCTGGACGTGATCTCGTGACGTGTATCGATCTGAGGTGAGATAGTGATGGATATCCGCTTCAGCGAGCGCGAACTCCGCGACCTCGCGATCGCCTGGGTCGCCCTCGGCGTGGCGTTCACCGCCTTCTACTTCAATCGCCAGCTCAGGCTGTTGCTCGGTGGTTCGGTCCCCCCGGAACTGCCGGTCGTGCTCGGATACGGGTTCGTCCTCAGCATGCTCACCGCCGGGATCGGCTTCCTGTTGCACGAACTCGCTCACAAGGTCGTCGCGGTCCACTACGGCCAGCTCGCGGAGTTCCGCGCCGACTACAGCATGCTCTTTCTTGCCGTGATGGCCGGCCTCGCAGGGTTCCTGTTCGCCGCGCCGGGCGCAGTCTACCATCGCGGGCGGATCACGGCCCGCGAGCAGGGGCTGATCGCGCTTGCCGGCCCGCTCGTCAACGTCGCGCTGGTCGTGGTCTTCGCCGGGCTCTGGATCGGTGGCGAGGCCGCCGGTATCGGTCTGCTGGGCACGATCGGCTATCTCGGCGTGATCATCAACGCCCTGCTGGCCGGGTTCAACATGCTCCCGTTCGGACCGCTGGACGGCAAGAAAGTGATGCGCTGGAGTCGCCCGGCATGGGTCGCGAGCGCCGTCCCGACGATCGGCGGGGCGATCGCGTTCTTCGTGCTGTAGTGCGTATCAGAGAACGCTTCAGACAGGTTTCCACCCTGTCAAGGCGGGCGTACAAGATGGAAGAGACATAGTCACAGAGTGACACTCTCCGTCGCCGGTAAGCAACGGAATCCCGAGTCAGGCGAATCACGTGACCTCGGAGCAGTTGACAGGACGCAGTGATGAATTCACCCGTTTACTCAAAAAAAGATAATAAATGAATATGCGCGGGGGTTAAGTAGCTCTATCCCTTATAAAAGATGATGAG
>JBMCBU010000095.1:0-7345 GCA_048623335.1 Halapricum sp. | reverse complement strand
GATCTTCAGGACCGATGACGACATATCTTCTCGCGAGCGCGTCCGTCCACACGACCGCGACAGTCTGTGACTATCTCGCCGATCGACTCGCCGCCGACGACACGGTGATGGTCCTCGGCGTGACCGAACCGGGAACGCCAGCACGGGACGTCGGCGATGCGATCAACGTCGCCAGGGTTCGTCTCGGAACCGCGACCGTCTGGACCGAACAGCGCGAGGGAGAGCCGGTCGAGGAGATCCTCGATCTGGCAACCGACCTCGACGCCGATGAGATCGTCGTCGGTCGACGAAGCGGCGATCCCGAACGCCAGACGGACCAGCTAGGGAGTACTGCAGCTGCCGTCGCTGGCGAAGCCGGGCGGCCGGTCGTGATCGTCCCGGAGTGACCGCAGCCGACAGTATCAACATACCCGACGCGCAACCAGGGGGTATGTCGGCATCCGAGCTCGCGGCCGCTGTCAGGGAGTCGCTCGCGGTCGACGCCGAGGAGTTTCAGACCCGGGCGGCCGAAGAGGCCGAACGCCTCAAGGCGGAAGTCCGGGACGGGACCTTCGACAACAGCGAGACCATCGTCGGTCTCGAGGTCGAGCTGTACGCCGTCGACGACAGGACCGACGCCCTCCAGCGCGTCTCGCGCCCGTTGCTCGAACGGATCGGCTTCGAGAAAGAACTCGGCCTGCACAACGCCGAGATGCAGACCAGCCCGCAGCCGCTGAACTCCTACGGGTTGTCCGCCCAGGAACAGGAACTGCAGGCCAATCTCGTCCCTGCTCAGGAGCGTACTCGCGCGGACAACATCAGACTGGTCAGCGACGGGATGTGGACCGTCCCGCCCAACGGTGAGACCGCCCGCTCGTACCTCTGTGATTCTGTCGAGGCCGACGGCATCCGCATCGGGACGAACATGTCTGATTCCGCTCGGTACCACACGATGGCCAACACCGACTACCCCTCCGGGCTGTGCCTGGACGCGCCGAACGTCACGCTCGAAGCCGACACGGTGATGCCCGAGAGCCTGATCACCTCGATCCAGCCACACGTCCAGGTTCCGCATGCCCCCGATTTGCCGGAGTACTTCCGGTACGCGCTCAGGATCGCCGGGCCGCTGCTCGCGATGGCCGTCAACTCGCCGTTTTTCCCGCCGGATCTATACGACGACGTACCCGACGCGGCGATCTTAGACGACGCCTGGATGGAACACCGTATCTCGGTGTTCGAGTCCGTCCTCAACGCGGCCGACGAGTCGATCCCGAAGAAAGTCTGCTTCCCACCGGATTTCGAGTCCGTCGAGGACGCGATCGACGCTATCGTCGAAGACGAGACGATCGTTCCGATGGAGGTTCCCCGCGGCGAGCGTTTCGACGACCAGTTCGCGCACGTCCGGCACAAACACGGCTCCTACTGGCGGTGGGTGCGTCCCGTCTTCGACGGTGCGACCCGCTCGCAGGCCAACGCCCGCATCGAGTTCCGACCGCTTCCTTCCCAGCCGACGATCCGTGATGCCGTTGCCTTCCAGGCCGTCTTCGCCGGCCTCCTGGAGAGTCTGGTCCGTCGGGAACACCCCGTTCGGACTCTCGAGTGGGAACGCGCCGAGCGGAACTTCTACAACGCCATGCGGGACGGGCTCGACGCCGAGTTGGTCTGGATCACGGGCGCTGGCGAGACGAACAACAAAGCCCAGATCTACGGCGAACTGCTCGAACACGCCCGCGACGGCCTCGAATTGCAAGGGCTCTCGACGGAGGCCGCCCGGCAGTACATCCGTCCGCTGCGCGAGCGCGTCGATCGACGGATCACCCCCGCCCGCTGGAAGTTCGGGTACGTCCGCCGGCGCGTCCAGGAAGGCGTCCCCCTCGCTGAGGCGATCTGGGGGATGCAGGCCCAGTACATCCGCAAGCAAGAACAGACGCTCATCGAGGGCGAGTTCACCGAGTGGCTCTCGTGATGGCCCTCGAGACAGTCGTCCTCACGGCCTTTGGGACCGAGACGTACCCGACTGACGAGCTCTCGCCGTGGCTCGACCGCGAGTGGCCTTCGACCAGAGCGGTTCCCGGATCGGCCGACGAGTACGGATCGCCAGTGTATCACGACGGAACGGTCGGCGTCGGCCCGACAACCGCAGCAACAACGGTCACCACTCTGTTCGAAAAGAGGGAGCAGCGTGGCCGATGGGCGGAATGCCATCTCCGAGCGGGTGACAGATGTCCATTTCCCTCCGTGGAGTCCGACGCGAACCCCCCATGAGTTCGTCTCGGTCGGTCGCTGGCGCTGTGCAACTGACGCCAGTACTTCAACGGATCAGCATTGTGTCGTGTTATTTATACCGTCCGGTCGACAACGGAGGGTGTGAGGCGATCAGTGGTAGCCGAATGGATGAGTTCCGACTGGCGCACAGGCCGCCCTGGACCGTCGCGATCGGTGCCCGTCCGTCGACCGGGGGTGTAGTGTAGTGGTCGGTGGATCTGACTCCGATCTGAGCCGTGACCTAGGGCTGTTCTCGGTGTTCACTGTCACGACGGGGACGATGATCGGGGCCGGGATCTTCATCCTTCCCGGCCCGGCAGCACAGGCTGCGGGTCCGGCGGCGGCTCTCTCGTTCGGTCTCGCCGGACTGATCGCTCTAGTCGCGACGATGTGTGCGGTCGAACTCGCGACCGCGATGCCGAAAGCAGGGGGGTCGTACTACTTCACGAGCCGTGCGATGGGGCCGCTTGTCGGAACCGTCGTCGGCTTCGGAACATGGCTCTCGCTGATGTTCAAGGGTTCGTTCGCGCTCGTGGGACTGGGCTGGTACGTCACCGAGTTCCTGGACGTGCCCGTCCTCGCCGTCGCGGTCGTCGGGGGCGTCGTGTTGATCCTGGTCAACTGGATCGGTGCCGAAGAGAGCGGCCGACTCCAGAACGTCATCGTGATCGGGTTGGTCGGCATCCTGGCGTTCTTCGCTGGCGGCGGCGCCCTCAACGCCGATCCCGAGCTGTGGGAGCCGTTCGTGACCAACGGTATCGAGGGCGTCGTGGCGACGACCGGACTGGTGTTCATCTCGTATCTCGGAGTCATCAAGGCGGTCGCGGTGGCCGAAGAGGTCAAAGATCCCGGCGAGACGCTCCCGAAAGCACTGCTCGGGGCGGTCGTGTTCGTCACGGTGCTGTACATGGGAGTCGTGTTGATCGTTACCGGCGTCATGCCCATCCCGGACATCGCCGCGAGTCAGGCACCCGTCGCGGAGGCAGGCGGTCTCTTCCTCGGTGCGATCGGAGGTGCGATCATCGCGATCGCGGGCATTCTCGCCACGGTCTCGACTGCCAATGCCGCGGTACTCACGTCCTCGCGGTTTCCGTTTGCGATGTCGCGCGACGGCCTTCTCACGCCGAAACTCCGACAGCCATCTACCCGGTTCGGAACGCCGACCTTCTCGATATGGCTAACCGGCGGCGTGATGATCGCGCTCGTGTTCCTGTTCGACGTCGAGGGGCTGGCGAAGATCGGCGGGACGTTCGGCATCCTGGTGTTCGCGCTGTTGAACGTCAGTGTCGTGTTGCTTCGGCGTGCCAGGCCCGAGTGGTACGACCCAGCGTACGAGGTCCCACTGTCCCCGGGTTTGCCGCTCGTCGGCGCGGGGGCCGCGCTGGCGCTGATCCCGTTTATGGGTCGGGACTCCTGGATCGTCGCGATCGCGTTCGTCGGGATCGGTATCGTCTGGTATCACGTCCAGACACGGCGGGGTGAGCCGGTCACGCCCGATCACGACGTCAGAGACCTCCTCCGGGGTGTGCAGTATCAACGCTCCATCGAGGAGAAGCGCTCGGAGTTCGGAGAACTGCGGACCGAAGCGCCGTACATCCTCGTCGAGACGATCAAAGGCGAGACCCATCCCCATCTGGAGACGGTGATGAGTGCGTTCAGTACGCACTTCGATGCGGACCTGGACGTCCTCACGAGTACGGAGGTTCCGGCACCGATCCCGCTCTCGACAGCCGACCACCCCGTCGACGACGACTGGATGGCGGCCATCGAGGACGAACTCGACGTGGCGGACCACGACGTTGCCTTCGACCACGTCCGGACGCGCGACCGGACGGAGACACTACTGAGTAGCATCACCGAACAGACCCAGTGTGTACTCGTCGACTGGCACGATCCGATCCGGACGTACCATCTCCGGGAAAGCCACGTCGACGAGGTGCTACGCTCGGAGTTCCCGGTTCGGCTGGCCGTCCTGAAACACCGTGGGGACGATGCCATCGACGACATCGTCGTCGCTACCGACTCCGGCCCGTACGACCGGGCGGAGATCGAACTGGCCGACGCCATCGCGACGACGACCGGGGCGACGCTCACACTCGTCCAGGCGATCCCGGCAGATGCCTCCGAAGAAGCAGTCACGTCGGCCGAGGAGTACCTGAGAGGGCTCGTCGACGTTCTCTCGACGCCGGCAGAGACGAAGCTCCGTCGCACTGCGGACGTCGAAGGCGCGTTGATCGAAGAGGCCAACGAGGCTGATCTCCTCGTGATGGGCGCTCCAGCACACCCCGACCGCGTCCACGAGTTCTTCGGGCAAACGACCGACATCGTGGCCGCCGAAGCCGACAGTTCCGTGCTGGTCGTCAAAGAACCGGCCGAGGGGGTCCCCTATTCCCGACGGCTCTGGCGGTGGCTGGACAACAGGCTGTGAGCCTTCTCCCGTTCACTGTCGTGCCTGCGAGAACACCTTGCGATAGTAACTCTTGATCCGGCCGAGCAGCGAGGGATCGTCCTCGTCGTCCGCCTCCAGCGGGACGGCTTCGTCCCGATCGATGACCATACTCGACAGCGACGCTGCATCGACAAGAAGCTACTGTCTATCGTCCGCTCTCTCGACGTACTCGACCGCTTTGTCGGGTGTCTCGACGGCTTCGACGCCCTCGACGTCGTGGGTATCGAGTCCGGCAACTGGCAGCCCACGATCCAGCGCCAGCGCGATCTCCGAGAGCGTGCCGGTCGAGCCGTCGATCGCGATGGCCGCGTCGCCGTTGAGCACGACCAGTGCGTTGCGAGCGTTGCCTAGCCCTGTGGCGATCGTCGTCTCGACGTACTCGTTGGCCGCGGCTCGGTCCTCGCCGGGCAGGATCCCGATCGTGTGCCCACCCGTCTCGATCGCGCCGCGACAGACCGCCTCCATGACGCCGCCGAGACCGCCACAGACGACCTCGTGGCCGCGCTCGCCGAGCAGTCGACCGACGCTGCGAGCGAGATCGTAGTGCTGTTCGCCGACGCTGCTGCCGCCGATGACGCTGACGCGCATGTCCGACACTGGGTGGCCACAGGAGAAAAACCCAGCTACGGGACGGGAAACGCCCCTAGCGGTTCTCGTACCACTCGGCGAACGCCTCGAACGCCCGGCCGCGGTGGGAGACAGCGTTTTTCGCCTCGCGATCTATCTCCGCGAATGTCCGACCGTCATACTCGAAGATCGGATCGTAGCCAAACCC
Organism: Halapricum sp.; assembly: GCA_048623335.1. Lineage (GTDB taxonomy): Archaea > Halobacteriota > Halobacteria > Halobacteriales > Haloarculaceae > Halapricum. The sequence continues at coordinate 1,877 of JBMCBU010000095.1, read as the reverse complement.
GCCTTCGCCCCGGGGAGCGACGATCTCACCGGCGACCGATCCCTCGAAGGTCCGCACCGATTGCTCGTCCGTTCCGTCACAGTAGGCGACGACAGTCCGGAACGCGGCCCCGCGATCGGATTCGGGTTCGACCAGCCGCCAGACGCGCTCGACGCCGACAGTGTCCTCGACGTAGGCGGAGTACGGCCCCGGAAAGCCATCGAGCGCGTCGACGAACAGCCCGGAGTCGTCGACGATCACCGGTTCGCCGACTTCTCGGTAGGCCTCGCGAGCGCCGTGTGTGGCGATCGCTTCCAGATCGGGGCTCTGAATCTCGGTGTAGTCGAACTCGAACTGCGAGACGTCGGTGTCGAGCAACGCCTGGACTTCACGGACCTTTCCGTCGTTACCCGTCACGAACTGAAGCATACGCGAACGGTCGGTCTCGGGGCGGTTAGACGCGTCGTTCTTCGACCGAGTGCGGAGCCGGCGTGCAGCCAGACGGTTTCGGATCCGACTATTTGGTCGGGACTGGCCCGTGGCCGATCACGTCCCGGACCGCCGACTCGAAGGCCTGTCGTCGATCGAAGTACGTCCGGTCGATCTCGTCGAGGATCTCCCCGAGCTCGCGCGGGCCATCGGGCGTCCGGATCACGGTGTCGCCCTCGCGACGGCGGACGTCGCTTTTCTCGATCCCCCACATCAGCCGCGCCGAGACCTGTGCGATCGGGACGCCCTCGACGTCCTGACCGTCGCCGAGTTCGACCGCGGGTTCGTCCTCCTCGTCGTCGCTCATATCACTCGTTTTCGGTCCGCGGCGATTAGAGCTTTCGGAGTCCGTCTGCCGCGTGTCTGACGGGTAATTTTGACCGAGCGTGCGGTATCGTCCGGCATGACTAGCCTCACGGAAGTCTACGAGGAGCGCAGCGGAGCCGTGAGCCACCAGCGGCTGTATCTCGGCGTCGCACTGTTCGCCGCCGGAGCCGGGCTCGTCGTCGGGGGAATCGTCGTCGCCACGACGGGAGTGAGTGAGCTGCTCGGACTCGGCACGTTCGAGTCCCGCGAGGTCGCGGGTATCCTCGCCGGGGTCGGGGCGCCCGCCGCAATGCTCGGTGGATTCGTCGCCTTACCTGCCGGCCGATCGACGCGGGCGGCGGCCGTCATCGGCGCGAGCGTGTCCGTCTTCGGGGTTGCGCTGTTCGCGCACGCCTATCCAGAGCAGTGGCTCGGCGCGGCCGACCCCAACGCCGCGCTGACGCTGGCGACGACGCTCGTCTACGTCGCCGGTCTGCTGACGACCGCCTGGTGTCTGTTCCTCGCGGTTGCGACCTTCGAGACGCGCAAGCGACCCGGCGGCACCGCCCGGATGGAGGTGACCGAAGAAGGTCGCATCAGGCTGATCGAGGAGTCGACGCCCCAGCGAGGCCTCGGCGGGATCGGGTTCTTCGGGTCGACGCCCGACGGCGAGGTCCAGACCCAGACCAACCAACCACAGTCCGGCAAGCCGGCCAGCGACGGTGCCGGTACCGCCGCGGCCGACGACGACGCCTTTCTCGATTCGGTCACCGTCCGCGGCCAGCCCGACCGGTACTGTGGCAACTGCGAGCACTTCAGCTACGTCCGCACCGACAGCGGGATCGCTCCCTACTGCGGACACGACGGTCGCTACATGGATGACATGGACCCCTGCGACCACTGGGACTCGAACGTCTGAAGGGTCTCTCGTTCGCCGTTCGGTCACTCCTCGGACGCGGTCACGGTCGTGAGAATATCCGGGACCTGCGCGAGCGCCTCATCCAGCTTCTCGGCGTCGGGACCGCCACCCTGCGCGAAGTCCGGGGGACCGCCACCGCCGCCGCCGACGCGCCCCGCGAGTTCGCCGACGACTTGCCCGGCGT
>JBMCBU010000094.1:0-7354 GCA_048623335.1 Halapricum sp. | reverse complement strand
TTCGACGAACAGACTCGCGAGATGCTCGGGCTCGACGACATCGAAGAGATCCTCGGGCAGATCGACGAAGAAGCCGAGGTCGACGTCGAAGAGATGGAAGAGCAGGCGCAGGCGGTCAAACACGGTGCCGACGGCACCGACATCAAAGACCCCGACGAGGTCATCGACGAGATGGACGCAGAGATGCCGGGGTCCGAAGAGTTCGCCGAGACGACCGACGACACGACCGAGAACTGACGGTCGAAGGCGGTCGCGGTTTGCTTTTTGCGACCGCCGAACCGATCAGTCGCTCGCACCCCGATCCGAGCGCGAGGGCGGTGGGATCGGCCGATCTGACGAGGAAACAGGTTCGGGCCGGACACACCGGTCGGGGCCGTCGTTGACGTGACTGTATTCCGCCGGTGAATTGGCGAGTGGGTGTGCCGGGTTTTCACCGCTCGCGATCCTGGCGGCCCGGATCTCTCCGAACCCGTTGATCCGGGCGAGGATGCCGCGCCAGTGATGAGCCGTCGCGGCAGGGATCGACAGCCGGTGCGGCGATCCGGCAGTCGACCGGCAGGCGTCCAGCACTGCGGTGTTGACGTTGCTGGCCAGTTGGTCGTGATCGACGAGGACGCCCACGCGAGCGTCGGGCGGAGTGCGTTCGGCGAGTACGTCGAGCCCGAGGTGCAACGCCCGGTACTCCGCGACGTTGTTGTCGGGAACCGAGTGACCCAGCGAGAGTCGATCGACACACTCGCCGTCACGAGTCTCGATGACGACGCCGAGCCCACCACCGTCCTTTCGGAACGACCCGTCGGTAGCGACGTAGAAGTCACGGTGGTGAGTACGGGGCGGATGGGCGATATGCGGCGTCGGCGACTCGTCGAACAGGTCTCGAAGTGACGGCCGGCCGTATGCGGCCATACCAGGGGTTCGGTGTCCAGTTACCTAAATCTGTGGCTCGAAACAACCGCACGGGAGACACAGCCGATTCGATCGGAACGCCTACGGCCCGGCCGGTCGTTGTCCCGCGTATGGTCACCGCCCGCGACATCATGACCAGCCCAGTCGAGACCGTCGCGCCCGACGACGACGTCAGTGACGTGCTGACGCGACTCGCGAAAGCCGATTTCAGTGGTTTCCCGGTCGTCGATGAGGGCGAAGTCGTCGGAATCGTCACGGAAACCGACCTGGTCGATCTCTTCCAGCCGTCTGACCGGCGGCTGTGGATCCCGGTCGGGTTCCCGCCGTTCATCGAGACGATGACATACAGCGTCGACCTCTCCTGGAGCGACCTCGACGTCGGCGTCGACCTCGTCAAAAACGCCGGCAAACCAGTCAGCAAGGTGATGGTCACCGACGTCGTGACGGCTTCGCCCGACGACAGCGTCGAGACGGTGATCGACTACCTCGCCGACCCCGACCGTGACATCAACCGGCTCCCGGTAGTCCAAGACGGCGAACTCGTCGGGATCATCTCTCGCGAGGACGTGCTCCGGACGCTCAGCGAGCACGACGTCTCCGTCTAGCCGTGCGGTACCGCAACCTCGTTTTGTTCCTCGCGCTGGCAACCATTTGGGGTAGCGCCTTCGTCGCGATCAAGGCCGGACTGGCCGACATCCCGCCAGTGTTGTTCGCGGCGATCCGCTACGACATCGCTGGCGTGCTCGTGCTCGGATACGCAGCCGTCGTCGTCGAGCGATGGTGGCCGCGGACGCGTCGAGAGTGGGCAGCCGTCGCCGTGGGCTCGATCTTCCTCATCGCGGGGTACCACGCCTTGCTGTTCGTCGGCGAGCAGGGGACGACCAGCGCCGCCGCGGCGGTCGTGGTAAGTCTCTCGCCCGTGCTCACGACCGGGTTCGCCCGCCTGTTGCTCCCCGAGGAGCGCCTGACTGTCGTCGGTATCGCCGGTCTCCTGCTCGGACTGGTCGGCGTGGCCGTGCTCGTGCGCCCCGATCCGGCGAACCTCTTCAGTCGGGACGCCGTCTCCGTCGGGCTCATCTTCGGGGCCGCGCTGTCGTTCGCGTTCGGGAGCGTCCTCGTGCGGTGGCTCGACGCCGGGCTACCGATCGAGACGCTGGAAGCGTGGTCGATGGTCGGCGGCGCGGTTCTCATGCATCTGCTGGCGTTTGCGTTGCCAGGCGAATCCCTCGCGGCGATCACCTGGACACCACGGGCGGCCGTCGCGCTCGGATACCTCTCGCTCGTCGCCAGCGCGGTCGGGTTTCTGCTGTATTTCGATCTGCTGGAGAAGCTCGGCCCGGTCGAGATCAACCTCGTCTCGTATCTCGCACCGGTCGTCGCGGCAATCGTGGGCTTTGCCTTCCTCGACGAAGTGATCGACGTCGCGACCGGCCTCGGCTTCCTGCTCATTTTCGTCGGGTTTGTGTTACTGAAACGGCGGGCACTCGCCCAGGAGCTCGATCGCTGGCGGGACGCGATTCCGACGTAGCGCACGAACACCGATCAGAACGCACGAAAGCGCCGACGTCCGCCACACAGCGCGACATATATGCGGCGTCCGGACCGAACCACGAGTATGAGCCAGTCGGTGCCACGGACGATTATGATTGCGATCGGCACGTCGCTTTTGCTCGTCTACGTCGCCGCTGCAATCGTCGTCTACGAGCTGTTGCTCGGTCTGGTCCGGTCTCCGCCGAACCTCGCGTCGGCACTCGTCACGATCAGCCTGATAACCGTCCTAGCAGCGTATCTGAGCTACCGGTTCGGGACGCGACAGCTACTCGCCGGACTCGACGCGGTCGAGATCGACCGTCGCCACGCACCGGGCCTGTTCCGCCGGCTCGAGCGCCTCCAATCGTCGATGGAAATACAACAGCCACGGGTCGCTGTCGCCCGGCTGGGCGTGCCGAACGCGTTCGCACTCGGCGGGATCAGCTCGGGTGTCATCGTCTTCGACCTGTCGCTGTTTCGGATGCTCACGCCCGACGAACGAGAGGCGATTCTCGCACACGAACTCGCCCACCTCGAAACCCACGACGCCTTCGTGCAGACGGTCGCCTACAGCGCCCTTCGAACGCTGGTCGGGCTGGTGATGCTCCCCGTGCTGCCGCTTTTGCTTGCGATCTCCGGGATCGTCCACGGTTGGGCGTGGATCCGTGGTCGTCCCGATTCCTGGAGCCGGAACCCGCTCATGCTCGTCTATCACTGGGCGAGTCTGGGGGTGACGCTGCTTGCTGTCGGGCTGACAGTCCTGATCCGCGCCCATTCCCGACGGCGTGAACTCGCTGCCGACGACCGCGCTGTGGAGGTGACGGGCAAGCCACTGGCGCTTGCACGCGCGCTCCGGAAGATCCAACGCGCCGGCGAGCGCGAACGTGGTCTGCTGGCGACGCTGTACGTGCAGGGCGACGAGGACGGGCCGCTGACTCGCCTGCTCTCGACGCATCCACCGATGGACGACCGGATCGACCGGCTACTCGATCGGGCCGGAGCTGACACGCTCGACGGACGGCGGATCCCGATCGAGTGATATCCCCCTTCGAGGCCCACATTCGATATATCGGACAATGGTTTATGTCCGACAGCGTGACGGCTCGCGAGCCGAAAGAACGAGCATGAACCTCACGGAAGGGTTGCTCGTTGTCGGGTTGCTCGGCCTCGCGGTTCTCGCGGGCTGTTCGATCGCAGATGACACGCGGGGGTCCGATGCTGGTGAACCTCTCGAGGGAGTTGTCACTGACGTCGTCGATGGCGACACGATCGACGTCAGGCTGGCGAACGGCACGATCGAACGCGTACGGCTGCTCGGGATCGACACACCGGAAGTACACGTCGAGACCCAGCCCGAGGAGTTCGATGGGGTGCCCGACACCGAGGCCGGGCGGGCGTGCCTGCGGGAAGCTGGCGCGAACGCGAGCCGCGTGGTCGAGGATCGACTCGCCGGCGAGCGCGTGACGTTGCGGCTCGACCCCGAGGCGGACACCCGCGGTGGCTACGGGCGACTGCTGGCGGTCGTCGTCCACGAGAACCAATCAATCAACTACCAGCTCGTCCGCGACGGGCACGCGCGGTTGTACGACACCGAGTTCTCCGCACGCGATCGCTACGCTACGGCTCAGCAGGCTGCAGAAGACGCCGATCGCGGGCTTTGGGCGTGTCGTGCGACAGCCACTGATGAACCCCATATGGATATATCGAATTACTCGGCGTCGAACAGTCCGCAGTCGGCGACTGGATTGGTTCCGAACGCTTCGATCGCCTCTTGACAGTCGGTGTATACCTGATCCGTTCGTGCTTGCATGCGCTTTGCGACTGTCGCTGGATCGACGGCGTCGTAGATCGTACGCTGGCACGTGCCGTCTCTGATCGTCGCGGACTCGACCAGATCGCAAGCCTCCAGTGCGTCGACGATCCGATAGGCTGTCGTCAGGGCACAGTCCAGTTCGGACGCGAGATCCTGCACGCTCAAGGATTCGTCGCTCTCACAGAGGATCCCGTAAGCGGCCCGCTCGGACCCGTTGAGCCCAAACACGATCGCCAGGGCCTGTTCGGGTTCCGTCTCGGCGGCAGCCACTTCCTGGAACGACCGGGTCATCGCTGCTAGTTCGACCGCGTCGACTTTGTATCTGACTATTCGGATATCCAGATCAGAAACGAGTAGCAACACGTATTCGCGCCACGGCCATAGTGGCGCTCGATGGCCGAACTCCGCGACGATTGGATTTACGACCGACAGGCAGATCTCTGCCAGGTGTTCTCGAACCCGAAGCGGCTCAAACTGCTGGAACTGCTGAAAGACGGAAACGAGTACACGGTCTCGCATCTCCAGGAAGAGACGGACATTCCGCAGTCGACGGTCTCTCGTCACCTGCAACTCATGCGCGACCGCGGTGTCGTCGGTAAGCGTGACGACGGCATCCACAGCCACTACTCGCTTACCGACGACCGGATCGCGACGGGGATGGCGTTGATGCGCGAGATTCTGTTCGCCCAACTCGGCGACGACCAGCGCACTGCAGCGGTCGAACAGTGAACGCGTTTGGCGGTTAACACACCACGCACAAGACCGCGTGATTGCGCGACAGGTTCAAGGATGCAACCCCGGTATTGCGCCTACAATGGCTGTCGAAACGTTCGATTTGGACGAAGGGTGGCTACAGGAAGTACTGCCGGATGGACTACCAGTCGGAACGACGACGGTCGTCTCCGGGCCCGGGGGCTCGGGCAAGCCACTGATCGGGTTCGCGGTCGTGAAAGCGTGGCTCGAGTCGGGCGGGAGTGTCGTCTTCCTTTTGACCAACTCGGGACGGGACTTCGTCGACGAGACGATGGCCGAGCTGTATGACTTCGACGTCGATGCCTATCCAGAGCAGCTCGCATTCGTCGACTTCGATCCGACACTGGAGGCCAGTGTCGACGGGATGGTCCGCGAAGACCTCATCGAGGCGAACCTCCTCGAGCCCGCGGTCTGGGACGAGGCGCTATCGACGGCGATCGACCGCGTCGACCACGGTCGCACGCTCGTCTTTGCCAGTGCGTTGAACCTGTTCCTGTTCTCGCCGTCGTACGGCGACGCAAGTCTCGACACGTTCGTCGACACCGCCCGAGGCGACGACGACCACACCTATCTGTTCACTGTCAGCACGTCCGCGTTCGAGGAGCAAATCGCACGCGTCGAGGACGCCTCTGATACGGTGTTGCTGACCGAAATGCGCGAAAAGCGGCTGTACCTGCGCGGCGAGCGATCCGACTCAGTCTCGGTCTCGACCGACGACGTGCAGGTCCCGTTCACCTCCGAACAGCTCGAGACTATCAAGTCCGTCTCCGAGGAGACCCGGACGAGCCTGATTCCGGCGCTGAAGGAATCGTGACGACCGCTCCGCGGCAAACGGCAGAGCTTCCGACAAGCCGAGGCTCGCTGGGTTGGGAGATTCACAGAATAGCGAGGCGGATCCCACGGGGTCGCTCGGAAATCGAAGATTGCCGTGATGACGAACGGCCTTCGACCGTTCGAACCACTTGACACCGAGCGGTTGACGGCGTGCCGACCGATTCCGCTTGATACGGAACCGTGAAGACGTGGGGCATTCGCCTCAACCATCAATGTAAAAAGCGACACACCCGTTTCGCGTATCGATGGAGGTTACGCTGCTGGGAACCGGCGACACGACGGGAACACCGACTGTCGGATGTGACTGTGCCACCTGCGAGCGTGCCCGTTCGCTCGGGGTCGAGCGTACGCGCTTTTCCGTTCACGTCCGATCGGCAACCGGTGAATCGTTGCTGATCGATTTCAGCCCGGACTTCCGCTATCAGTTCCTGCGGGAAGACATCGACCCGCCGGACGCCGCCGTAGTCACGCACATCCACTTCGATCACCTGGACGGCCTGGGAAACGTCTACCGACTCGTCGACGATTTCCCGGTGTATGCGGCCAGCGAGGCCGACCCGGAAACCGGCGAGAGCGTCGCTCGGACGGTTCGGCGGCGCTACGACTATCTCGATGCCGTCTCGATCGAACCGACCGAGCCCTTCGAGCGCGTCGAGACGGCGGGGCTGGAAGTGACGCTCGTCCCCGTCGATCACCCGCCGTTCCTGTGTTATGGACTCCTCGTCGAAGACCCACGGACTGGCGGACAGCTCGCGCTGTCGGGTGACACCAGCTACGACATTCCCGATCGATCGCTGTCGGTCCTTTCCGGTGCCGATCTGCTCTTGAGTGACGGGATCGTCCCCGCCGAAAACTGCGAGTACCACCCGCTCGGCGGCCGCCACCATGACGAATCGGGCGTCCCGCGAACCTTCGGGGACAAACACATGACTATCGAAGGCGCCAGACAACTGGGTGATCGACTCGACGCCGGAGCGACGCGGCTGGTCCATCTCTCACATTACATCCCGGCCGACCGGGCCTTCGAGGACGACATGGCCGTCGATGGCGAGCAGTTCGAGTTATGATGGCCTCCTGGGCGGAAACGCCGAGGTTGCCACACGGTTGGGGTCGGGCACGCCGACGCCACCGGTGGGATGGTTCCCCGTGGCGGTACTCGGATTGCACGCAAGCCGTCAGTCCCGGAAAGGAGTGGTGTGGCTGGACATCTGCTTGGCCCGTACAAGCGGTGCCGTTCACCTGACTGGGCCTTGTGGCGGTCGGCTCGCGTTTTCGATACCGGCTGAACGCCAGACTACGCCCAGACGTACTCACAGAGACTCGCGTAGAAATCCATAGAGGGAAATCGACATCGATCATCCGATCGGCGGTGGTATTCCTTCGATCGGCTACGCCAATCCCTATCACGTCGTTGTGCGCGTCTGGTCACCTTCGAATCCAGTGCCCGCTCGCTCGTCGCGTCCGCTCCTCGCAGAACGGGCGTGCCGGGATTCGAACCACGCCCGAGAACCTGCGCTT
>JBMCBU010000093.1:0-7371 GCA_048623335.1 Halapricum sp. | reverse complement strand
ACGAGGATCATCGGCAGGACGCTCGCGTAGATGAGCTTCACCGGGAAGCGCCCGCGTGCACCTTTCACCCGGGCGTGGCTGAGTGGGATCTCCACCCGGACAGACTCGGCGTAGACGACGATCACGAAGATCATGATCGTCGTGATGATCGCGAGAATGCCAGAGATCTCCCCGCTCGTGCTCTGGAACCCGAAAAAGAGGTTCTCGGCCGAGACCGGCAGATCACCAAGTGCCATCCGGATGTACGCCGGGATGATGCCGAGTGTCCCGCCGGGTAGCGGATTGATGGCGATGAGCCCACCGATGAGCCGCTGGCTCACGCCGGCGATAATGAACAGCCCGACACCGCTGCCGACGCCCCACTTGCTGATCACCTCGTCCATATACAGGATGAGGACACCACCGACGAACACCTGTCCGAACATGAGCAAATTCACGCCGAACTCCCCGCCCGGGAACGTCTGGGCGAGGCTACTGCTTGCCGGCAGGAAGTCCCCGGCGAACACCATCGGGAACCCCGTCAGCACGACCATCGCAATCACCAGCAGCTTCTGCAAGCCCTGGTAGAGCACCTGATCGCGTGGGTTGTTCTGGGTGTCGAGCCCCAGCAGGTCGGCACCGCCCAGCAACTGCAGGACGATGCTCCCCGTGACAATCGGACCGATGCCGAGATGCACGATCGTCCCCTGTCCGCCCGCGAGGATCGACCGGAAGCGGCCGAACGCGTCGCTGCCGGCACCGCGCTCGAGACCGAACAAGAACACGTTCGTCAGGAAGAAATACAGGACCAAGACTCCGGCAGTCCAAGCCAGCTTCCGTTTGAACGGTACGTGTCGGTCGGGCCGCTCCACAGTGGGCATGCGGGTGAGCAGCGGTTCGGCGGTGTCCTTCCAGCTCATCGTTATTCGTTGTCGCTGCCGGATTCGTCTTCAGCCTGTCGCTTCTGACCGCGCTCGGTCAGCTCGACGCTACCACCGGCCGACTCGACCTTCTCGCGAGCGCTTTCCGAGAAGTCGTCGGCGACCAGCTCGAGTTCGTTTCGCACCTGTCCGGCTCCGAGCACCTTCACGACGTCCGTCTCGGCGCTCGTCTCGACGACCTCGTGGACGTCGATCCTGTAACCGTTCTCTGTCTCTTCGGCGAGACCGTCCGCTGCGAGCAGCGGTGCGTCCTCGTCGAGTTCGCGGACGTCGATCGTCTCGACGACTTCCTGGGCTTTCTCCGGGCGCGTGAACCCGGACTTGCCCAGCGGCTCGTGGTTGTGGAACTCGTGTTTGTCACGACCGGCCGCGCCGCGGCCGCCACGATGGCCGGCCCCGCGTCGATTCTTGTGGGTGCCGCCGCCGTGGGTACGCGAACCACGCTGGCGTTTCTTCTTGCTCGTCATTATCGCATCGCCTCCAGGAGTTCGTCGATCTCCTCGGTCGTCTGTGGACCGAGCTGTCCGCCTTCCTTGGCCGGGTGCTTGATACCGTCGTGACCGCCCCGCGGCGGGTGCAGCCGCAGGGTCGGCGACAGTCCTTGCGCTCTGAGGGTCGTCTCCTCTTCGAGCAAGGCTTCCGCGAGTGCACCGACACTATCGTAGTCGGTCTCCCAGGTCGCCCACCAGCTGTCATCGTCGAAGCCGTCGCCCTCGAGTGGCTCGGCTCGCTTTTTGAGGACGGTCTCCAGCACCGCGGCAGTGGGCTCGCCGTGTGCGACCCAGTCGTTGACTTTCGTGATCATGCCGTGGTAGGCGTCGGTGTCCGGAACCAGCGTCGCGTGGTTTACCCGCCCCAGGTTCAGCATGTCGAGGGTGTCCTCGACGTCGCCGGACATGTTGACTTCACCGCGAAGCTGAACGACTGCCTTCATCATTCGATCACCTCTCGCTTCTCGTATGCTCGTTCGGGTACGCGCGCTTCAGCGGTATTCTTCAGGGCGTTGAACGTCGCCTTCGCGAAGTTGACCGTCGTGCGCGTGTTCCCGGACGAACGCGTCCAGATGTCTTCGATACCTGCGAGTTCGAGCACCTTGCGGACGGTCTCTCCGCCCGCAAGTCCCAGCCCGCGCGGGGCGGGCTGGAGTTCGACCTCGACGCTGCCGGCCTTGCCGGTGGTGCGCAACGCGACCGTGTGCGGTCGGCCACAGCCACACTCCCAGGAGCCACAGCTCCGGGAGACGTCGATGAGGTTGAGTTTGGCGATGTCGATCGCCTTCTGGATCGCGCCGCCGACCTGATCGTCACGCCCCTCGGCGTAGCCGACCAGCCCGTCGCGGTTGCCCACGACGACGACACAGCGGAACTTGACCCGCCGTCCCGAGTCGGTCATCCGCTGGACCATGTTGATGTCCAGTACTTCGTCCTCCAGGTCGGGGACGAGCTGGTCTACGATCTCCGGTTCTTTCAGCGGCAGGCCGGCGTTGAGGGCCTCGGTCATCGTCTCGATTTCGCCCTCGGCTACTTTCCGGCCGAGCCGCGTCCGTGGTGTCCATCCGTCGTGTTCGCTCATAGGTCGATGTCACCCTCCAGGAGGGTCTCTCGGATCTCGTCGAAATGCGACGGTAGGTCCGTCGCGTCGAAGTCCCCACCGTAGAGATCCTCGTCCAGAGAGTCGGCGTACTCGGCGATATGCTCGCCGCGTGTGCGCTCCCAGGGTGCGAGAACCTCGTCGTTGTGGGGGATTTCCAGGCCGGCGTCGATCGCGCCTTCCTGCACTGCGAATACTTTACTACCGGGGGTCGGTCTGTTGAGTCCGATGTCCAGCACTGCCGACTCGTAGCCGGCCTCGACGGCCCGCAGTCCAGCCAGCAGTCCCGTGAGGTACGCGGCGGGGAGGTTGCCCGTTGGGGCTTCCCAGCCGTATGCCTCGAGATCGCCGGAGGCTGCGCTCGCGACCGTCTCGTCGCCGTCGGAACCCATCGTCACCAGCTGCGCCCTGACGTGTTTGTTGCTCTTGCGAGCGACCAGGCGAGGTTCGCCGGATTTCAGCAGGCGCAACCGCTGATGGTAATCCGTCCGGGCCTCTCGGCGCCGGCGCATCGGAACGTTGTATCGTGGTCCTGTCGCCATCAGTTCTCACCGAATTGGTTTTCGATATACCGCTCGAGGTCAGCGACGGATTCGAACTCGCCGCCGCTCGCGCGGTCGTATAGCGTGCGATACTCCGAGCGGTTCAACCGCTCTTCCTCGTCGCGAAGCTCACGCAGCCGACGCCGCTGTGCGCGGATGCGCGACTGCCAATCGTCTTTCTCGTTTTGGCGACCGCCGGCTTTCCCTTTGCGGGAGCCGTGCCCTTTCTGGTGGCCGTAGGAGCGTTTCTGCTGGCGCTCTTTGGCCCGGCCACGGGAGTTGCCGCCGGCCTCTTCGGTCTGAATGAGTCCCTGCTCGACCAGGTCGCGGACGTCCTCACGGGTAATCGCGTCGGCGATCTCGCCCTGCGCGTCGGGGTCGAACCAGATACGGTTCTTGCCGACGTCCAGCACGTCCGCAGCCAGCCGCTTCTGTGCGCTGAGATCAGTCATTCTGACACCTCTACTTCGACGTAGGTGGGGTTGAGGACGCGAATGCCGGCGTCCTCGGCTTGCTCTTCGATCCGTTCGCGCTTGCGCTCGCCGACTTTCGAGGCGATGCGCACGGCCTGGATGTCTCCGTCGACATCTTCGAGGTCTGCGACGTTGTGGACGCGAACTTCCTCGAAACCGCTCGGGTGCAGACCTCGCACCTCTTTGGGGGTCCGGAAGCCGGCCTCGACTTTCGGCCCTTTACCCTTGTGCCCTCGCCGCTGCTTGGAGAGGCCACCACGGGGCTTGCGCCACGATGTCGGGGTGCGCTTTTTCTTGTGGTAATCCTGTCGGTTGAACTGCGGCTTGCCGACCCGCTTGCGCTGGGTCAGCAGGCGTTCGGTCTTCTCGTCGAGCTCCGGCGTCTTCTCGACCAGCCCGCGTGGCTGGAGTTCGGTCTCGACGTCTTCGTCGGGTTCTTCTTCGGTTGCTTCGGGTGCTTCCTCTTCGACCTCGCCCTCGGCCTCTTCGGAGACTTCGAGTCCGCCGACGTCGGCTTTGATACGCGCGGCAAGCGCGTTCCCGACGCCCTCCGTTTCGGCGAGTTCCGACTGCGAGGCGGCGCGGACGTCCTCGACCGTCTCGAAGCCGGCCTCGCGCAGCGCGTCGGCCTTCGCGTCGCCGACACCACTGATGTCGGTCAGCGATTCGTACTCGTCAGTCGTGTCTTCGTCTGCCATTAGACGTCACCTCGTGAGGGTTTCTCCGTGATATAGACGCCGTCCTGAAAGACCCGGACGTCCTTGTCCGTGACGCGGGTCAACTGCTCGATATCGGCAGCCGTCTGGCCGACGTCCTCGATGCTCGGCCCGGAGAGCGTAATCTCCTCGCCGTCAACCTCGACCTCGGTGTCGCCGTGAATCGGCGTCGTCCGCGGGGCCTTCTCCCCGAGGAAGTTCTCGATGACGACCTCGTCACCCTCGGCGCGGACCTGCATCGGGAAGTGCGAGTAGAAGATCTCCATCTTGTACTCCCAGCCTTCGGTGACCCCGTGGAACATGTTCTCCACGTGGCTCTCGAAGGTCCCGACGGTCGCGCGCGTCTTTGCGTCTTCGGCCTCGGCCTCGATGACGACCTCGTCACCTGTCGTCTCGACAGAGACGTCAGGGTACCAGAGCCGGCGTGTGACGCTGCCGTTCGGTCCCTCGACGGTCAACTCGAGATGGTCCATCTCGGCGCTGACCTCGTCTGGAATTTCGAGTGCTGTTCGTGCCATTGTTAGTAGACGTATGCGATCACCTGGCCACCGACGCCCGCCTCGCGGGCCTCGTAGTGGCTCATGATCCCGTGGCTGGTGGTCACGACGAGTGCACCGTAGTCCTGTGCGGGGAGGAATCGCTTCTCCCACGTCTCGAACTCGTCAGCGCCCGCCGAATAGCGGGGCTGAACGGAACCGCACTCGTTGATCGCACCCTTCAGTTCGACCTCGAACGTCCCGGCTTTACCGTCGTCGATGAACTCGAAGCCACCGATGTACCCGTTGTCGTAGAAGACTTCGAGTACGCTGCCGATTTCGTTCGAGGCGGGCTCGACTGTCTGTGCCAGCTTCCCCACACTCTCGGCGTTATCGATAGCCGACAGCGCGTTGCTGAGTGGGTCGTTTCCTGTCATTGTTAGCTATACTTCTTGAAGCCCATGTCACGGGAGATCTCCCGGAAACACTGGCGACACAGCCAGATGTCGTACTTGCCGACCAGTCCCTGCTCGCGACCGCAGCGCTGGCAGGCCTGCATCTGTTCGGTCCGCTTTGCGGCCTGCTCGCCAGTGGCTTCGTTCGTTTCCTGCTCGGATTCGCTCATTCGTGCACCTCCACGTCGAAGGTCGACTCGACGAACGCGACGGCGTCTTCGGGGTCGAGCCGATGGTTCGAGGGGATCGGACGGGCGGCCTTATCGCGCTTTTTGACGCGATAGCCCGGACGGACGAGGTTGACCGTCACGTCCAGCCCGTAGATCCCGATCGTCGGGTCGTACTCCTGGCTCGGGAAGTCGGTGTGTTCCTCGACGCCGAAGCTGAAGTTCCCCGTTTCGTCGAACTGTCCCACATCGAGGTCGACCAGGGGCAGCGCCGTCTCCAGGAACTGCTCGGCGGCCTCGTCGCGCAGCGTGACCTTCGCACCGATCGGGTCTCCCTGACGGATGTTGAACTCGCCGACAGTCTCTTTCGCCTGGGTCCGAACGGACTCCTGGCCAGTGACCTCCTCGAGGATGTCCTCGGCGTTGGCGAGTTCGCGACCGCCCTCGCCGACACCCATGTGGACGACGACCTTCTCGATGCGCGGCTCACGCATTTCGTGGAACTCACCGCTCTCGCTTTCGGAACTCATTGGTCGTCACCTCCGTCTTCTTCGGCGTCTGCCTCGGCGGCTTCCTCGTCGTCCGCATCCGCATCGGCCTCGTTGGGCGTTTCAGCCCCCGCGTCGGCCTCGGGCGCGGCCTGCTCGTCCTCGTCGTCACTCGTGAAATTCTCGTCGATGACGACGACGTACTCTTCGACCGTCTCGAAGCCCGTACCGTCTTCCTGGGCGACCAGGACGTTGTTCGGCGCGGAGCTTGCGGTGACCTGGATCTCGTCGATCGTCCCGATCTCGCCGGCGTGCTGACCGTCGACAGCCGTGACGAGTGCCCCTTCGCCGTATTCGAAGTGGGCGACGATCTCGCCTGCTCGCGGCTCGTCGCCGCTCGCGTCTTCCGACGCCTCGCTGTCCTCGTTGGCGACGACGATCGAGTCGCCAGCGTCGTACTCCTGGGCGTCCTCGACCAGCAGCGTCTGTCCGTCGTGCAACGTCAACTGGACGTCGCCGCCGGGAACGTGCTGCTTGCCGACGATCTTGCCGAGCTTGGACTGTGCGGCGTCTTCGTCGATGGCCGTCAGTGCGAGCCGACCGCCCTCGCCGGGGAAAACCCGATAGTACTCTTCGCGTTCGGTAAACGCCAGGATGTCGAACATCCCGACCGGACGGGTTTCGTCGCTTTCGGGCGTGCCGTTGATCCGGATCTGATCCTGATTGAGAGCGTACCGTGCTTCCTTGCGGCTGTCGACGTACCCCAGCACGTCTCGCAGGACGATCAGCAGGGGCACACCGCTCTCACCGTGCGGGCCGGCATCGGCCTTGACGGTGAAGGTCTGGGTCTTGCGTTCGACTGGCCAGCTGTTCGGTACCGAAAGTCGTTTTTGATGGTTCGTCATGCGCTATCCTCCTCGCTTTCCAGGCGCGCCTGCCGCCGGTCGTCCGACAGATCGAGATCGACCACGCGGAGGTTGCTCGGCTCGAGCGGCCGAGGGACCTCTTCGCCGTCCGCGGTCTCGAGTGTCACGTTCTCGACGTGAACGACGGTGTCTCTGAGGTCGACGTCGACGACGTCACCTTCCTCGCCGGCGAAATCGCCACGCATGACCTCGACAGTGTCGCCCTCGTTGACGCGGACGGATCGCTGACCGTACTCCTCACGGAGGTCTTCGGACAGCGTCGCCCGGACCTGCTTTTGCTTCTCGTGCAGCGGGGCGCGCCGTGTCTGGGTTCGTTGTTTCGATGGTTGCTCGCTCATGGTTCTATACGATCATCGTCGCTGTCGATGCGATGCTGCCGAACCGCTCGGCGACTTCCCGTGCGACGGGACCTTTGATCTCGGTCCCGCGGGGATCCTCGTTCTCGTCGACGATGACGGCCGCGTTGTCTTCGTACTTGACACGCGTGCCGTCGGGCCGACGAATGGGCTTGCGCTGACGGATGATCACGGCTTCGAGCACCTGGCGACGCATCTCCGGCGTCCCCTTGGTGACCGAGACGGTGACCTTGTCACCCAGTCCCGCCTTCGGGTGGCGGTT
>JBMCBU010000092.1:0-7412 GCA_048623335.1 Halapricum sp. | reverse complement strand
CGGCTCGGCCGCGATCCGACGGCGCAGCTCCCCGAGCGTGTCGTCGTCGACGCCACCCAGGCACGCCTCGATGACCGCGCCGACCTCCTGTCGAGAGACCTTCACGCCGTCCGGGCGAAGCACGTCTTCGGGTCGGGATTCGACTTCCCTGAGCGTACCGACCGCGAGCAGGTACGGGATCGCCCACGCCGCGGTGCGGTTGCCCGCCCGCTCGGGAACGTGTTCGAGCCACGTCTGAGCGGCGTCGAGATGGTCACGGGCGTCTTCGATCGTACGCCGGACGACGGCGACGACGCCGTCGACGTTGTCCGGGGCGTCGAGCGCGTCCTGTTCGACCCCTTCCGCCGCCAGTTCGTCGGCGGGCAAGTAGACGTTGTCCTCCTCCTGGAAGTCCGCGCCGACGTCCTTGGCGATGTTGACGAGCTGGAGCGCGAGTCCGAACGACTCCGCGTTTTCCTCTAATGGATCGCAGATCTCGGTCGGCGTCTCTTCGGTGCAGACGAGATTGGTCACGAGTTCGCCGACAGTCCCGGCGGCGTAGTGACAGTACTCGTGGAGTTCCTGGCGAGCCTGCAGTCGCAGCCCTCCCTCCGAGGCGTACCGCCCGACGAACATCGCCATGCCGCCGACGAGTTCGCGAGCCGGTGGCCTGATCGCCTCCCGGATCCGCTCGGGCCGGGACTCGAACACCCGCAGGACGCGACCGGTCTGGGCAACGAGTTCCCAGTCAGCGCCCCCGTCGTCCGGGACCCACTCGACAACGTCGTTCTCGAACGTTTCGACGGTCGTTGTGTCCGTCGGATCGAGGACGGCATCGTACGTTTCCAACAACTCCGCTTTCGTCTCAGCAGGAATATGTCCGGCATCTTCGATAGTATCCGGGATTCGACACAGGAGGTACCCGACGCAGATGGACGAAGACATCGGCTCTTCGAGCACGTCGATCGTGATCGCGAACGTCCTGGAGACGTCCTGTACGATCTCGTGGCTCCAGGCGAGATCCCCCTCTATCGTCGCCGCGTCGGCGGCTTCCGAAGTATCTGCCATTTGCTGTATCTTCCCTTAGGGTTGGAGCATAAAAACCCCGTCACATTCAGTCCGTCCGCGGAAGCGCTCGCGCACCGATCACCAGCGTGAGCGCCGCCAGTCCAGCCAGTATCGCGAGGTTCGCAAGTGGGTCGTCCCGCCCGTAGGTCGCGAGGACGACGCCGTCAGCCAGGGCGGGGGTATCGAACGTCGCGGCTCGCACTCCCCGTGAGAAGTACGTCAGCGGCGACAGCGCAAGCAGTGGCCGGAACCACTCGGGCAACAACGACGGCGGGACGAACGTCTCAGAGAGGAACAAAAGCGGGAGCGCGATCGTGTTGCTCGCGGCGATGACGCCGTCCTGCGAATCCGTGATCGCACCGAGCAGCGCTCCGATCCCGCAAAACAGCGCCACGCCGACCACGACGAACGGAATCAAAAGCGGCGAGAGAACGATCTCCGCACCCGTGACAGCGACCAACAGCCCGAGCAACAGCAGCGCGGCCAGCCCGATGACCGCGACGTTGACGACCGTCTGTGCCAGCAGCCACTCCCAGCGCTGCAGCGGCGTGGTCGCCAGTTTCTCGAATCGGTTGCCCTCGCGGTGGCGCGCCACCTCGCTGCCGACCCGCGACAGCGGCGTAAAGAGCACGACGACGGCGAGATAACCAGGCACGTAGTATCCGGGCGGCTCGGTAAAGAGCCCGCCGCCTGTCGGCTGTGTCTCGACCAGCGCGCCGAAGATGACGACGATCAACAGGGGAAACAGGAACGTGAAAAACACGGCTGTCCGTCGCCGGAGAAACGACAGCGCCGCCGCCCGCGCGGAGGCTCGAATCCGTCCAACCCGGCTCATGGCTCACCTCCGTCAGCCGCGATAGGGCTCGCAGCATCCAGCTCCGTCGGGTCGAGCGGATCGCCGCCGTGATCGACGGCCGTGCCGGTCACTTCGAGATAGACGTCTTCCATGTCCGGTTCACGCCAGGTCAGTGACGCCGGCGTGATTCCGGCCGCAGTCAGCTGATCGACGATCCTTCCGATCTCGGCCGGCGGGACGTCGTAGACGAGGAGTTGGCCGTCCCTCACGGACGTCTCGAAGTCGATCGACGGCACCGTGGGTACGTCGCCGTCGACGTCGATCACGAGCCGGGTCTGTCCGCCGTACTCGTCGATCAGGGCTTGCGGGGAATCCAGCGCGAGCAACTCGCCGTCCGAGAGCAGCCCGACGCGGTCGGCCAGTCGCTCGACTTCGGCCATGTAGTGGCTCGTCAACACGACTGTCGTCCCCTCGTCGGCGAGGTCTTCGAGCAATCGCCAGACTGCTCGCCGTCCTGCGGGATCGATCCCGGTCGTGGGCTCGTCGAGGACGAGCAGGTCTGGGTCGTTGACCAGCGCCGTCCCGACGCACACCCGACGTTGCTGGCCGCCCGAGAGATCCTCGTAGGCCGTCCCGGTCGCTTCGTCGAGACCGACGTCAGAGAGCACGGCCCCTGGCTCTCTCGCGTGGTCGTAGAGGCCCGCGTAGTACTCGATCAACTCCCGCGCCGACAGCCTGGCCGGGGGATCGAACGACTGGGGGAGCAGTCCGATCCGCGATCGATCGACCGCCCGCGGCGACGCGCCGAACAACTCGACCGTCCCGTCGGCGTCGGTCGTGCCCGTCAGCGCGCGGACGAGCGTGGTCTTGCCCGCGCCGTTGGGTCCGACGAGTCCCAGCACCTCTCCTTCGCCGACCGAAAGCGAAACGCCCGCGAGCGCGACCGTCTCGCCGTAGGTGCGGGCGAGGTCGCGAGCGAGAAGCACGTCAGTCATGTCGCCTTCTCGGGGCAGACGCGGGAAAGCCGGTTCGGTTCCGGCAGCCCGATCCGTCCTGCCGCTGTGGCAGCGACGCCGGCGCCGATCATCGCGTCGTCGGCCGCCAGTACAGCAGCCCGACGGTCACGACGAACACGGCAACCGAGAGGTCGTAGCCGCCGGTGTAGACCGCACCCGCGATCGCTGCGCCGCCGCCGATCGTCCCGGTGACGAGCGCGGCAACGATCGGCCACGTACAGGAGATGCAGGAAAACAGCCCGAGGACGCCAGCGATCGCCGACCCGGCGGCATCGATGACCGTCGCGTAGACCAGATACGCCAGCGCCAGATAACCCACGAGCTTGTAGGGGAGTACGGTCAGCTTCAACAGACCTCCGTCATAAAGGATGGCCGGACTGAACCCGGGTGGCGTCCCGAGTGCCAGGTGTGGGGCGACGACGTGTTCGGTCGCGAGGCCGATCAGTCCGCCGACGGACGCCAGCAACAGGAAGTACCCCGTCGCGAACGCGCCGGCCAGATAGCGTCGCCGCGGCGGTGCCGGGGCAGGCGTGGTCCGCCAGAGCGCCCACAGTCCGACGTTGATCCAGACGAACGGATAGAGCACGTACCGGGCACCGAGCACCGAATCGAACTGCGGCTGAGCAGTCAGAAACCACAGCCACAGCACCGCCAGTTCGACGTTCACGACGAGCAGCGCCCAGCGTGCGGTCTCGCCGGTCGGACGCAGGCGGGCCGTCCAGGCGGTCGCGTTCGAGATCATTTCAGACCGCCAGGGCGTCGATCACGACGGCCACGAGGAACAACCCGAGGTAGGCGTTGGAGGCGTGAAACGCCCTGAACGCGGCCGATTCGGTTCGCTCCCGGTGCAGTCGGACGACCATCCACAGGAAGACCGCCCCGAGCGCGACGGTCGTGCTCGCGACGAGGACACCCAGATCCGCGACCGCCGTCACGACTGCCGCCGCCAGCAGGGTCGCCGCGAGGTACCAGAGGATGTGCTTGCGCGTGGCCGCCTCCCCGTGAACGACGGGCATCATCGGGAAGCCAGCCCGGGCGTAGTCGTCCTTGTACGCCAGCGCGAGGTTGTAGAAGTGTGCGGGCGTCCACAGGAAGATCAGCGTCGCCAGCGCCAGCCCTGCAGGACCGATGGTTCCCGTGACGGCCGCCGACCCGATCAGCGCCGGGAGCGCACCGGCGAATCCGCCGATGACCGTGTTCTGGACCGTGTTGGGTTTCAACACGAGCGTGTAGACCACACTGTAGAAGACGATCGCGACCAGGCCGAGCACGGCCACGAGGACGTTGACCGTCAGGAACGCGCCCATCGAGAGCGCGCCCAGCGCGAACCCGAACGCCAGCGCGTTGGTTACCGGGACCCGTTCGGTCGTCAGCGGTCGGTCTGCAGTGCGGTTCATCCGGCGATCGACGTCCCGTTCGAGGACGTGGTTGAACGTCCCGCTCGCGCCGATTGCCAGCACACCACCGCCGAGCGTCGCGAGGATCGTCTCGACGCCTATCGACCCGTCGGCCGACAACGCCATCCCGGCGGCGGCCACGAGGCTGAGTAGCCACATCAGTCGCGGCTTGGTCAGGCTGACGTAGGCCCGGGCCGTATCGACGAGGCCGCTCGGCCGGGTGACGGTCACCTCGTCGACCGGTTCCGATGCTGGTTCGGGATCGGTCGTCACCGGCTGGGTGTCCTCGGCACCGGTCTCGAGGTGCCAGGCCAACGCGGCGACGAGCGCGCCGAAGATCGACGCCGCGACGCCGAGGTGTACCGCGGGGAGGTCGCCGGCCGCGCCGGTCGTCGCGACGGCGGCACCGACACCGATCTGGACTGGAAAGAGCACGAGGGCGGCCGCCAGCGCGTACTTGACACGGCGTCGCTGCGCGACGCGCCAGCCCACGACAGCGGTCACGATCACGAGCACGCCGACGAGCAGGGCAACCACGCGGTGACCCCAGGCGACGGCCAGTGCCGGATCGGTCACCGACGGCGGCCGTGAACAGACCGGCCAGCTCGAACAGGCGCTGGCCGCGTCCGCGATCGCCGCCGTCGCGCCGGCGACGATCAGCGTGTAGACACCGATCACCGTCCCGGCGAGCAACGCGGTGAAGAGTGTGTCTGTCTCGTCCACAGGAATCGTCTTACGTATCTGGTCCGTCTCCGGATATTTAATTCTCGCGTTACCCCTCGTTTTGTGCAGGGTTTTTAATATAAGTACCCCACATATCGAGGGTAGCATATCACGGACAATTCCGCAGGGGAACAAGGTTATTTATACCCAAGTTCCCAAGAGGGTGGCAATGACGCGCAACCGTGTCGGGGCCGTCGCGGTGCTGTCGGGCGCGCTCGTCGCAGTCGGGAGCCAGCCCGCGCTCGCTCAGTCGACAGCCAGCTCCTCGACGGAGGAAGCCATCTGGGGGTTGAACTTCGAGTTGCTCGCGGTCGCGATCCCGATCACGATCCTCGTCGAGGCGATCCTCTTCTATACCGTCTGGCGGTTCCGGTCGAGCAACGTCGAGGAGGCCAAACCGACCAAGGAGAACCGCCGTCTCGAGATCACCTGGACGGTCGCGACGGCGATCGTCCTGCTTTTCGTCGGCATCGGAGCCTACGGCGTGCTCGCCCAGGACGACGTCTCCGGACAGGGCGATACCGACATGGAGGTGCAGGTGTTCGCCGAACGGTACGCCTGGAGTTTCGAGTACCCCGATCAGGACGTCTCCAGTAGCGATCAGCTAGTCATCCCCGTCAACCAGACGGTGAAATTCAACGTCACGTCGAAAGACTGGTTGCACGCGTTTCACGTTCCCGACCTCGGCCTGAAATCCGACGCCTTCCCCGAACAGTCGAACTACCTCGTCACGACACCACAGGAGACCGGTACGTACCAGGTGTACTGTGCCGAGTACTGTGGTGCAGGTCACTCCGTCATGATGTCTGAGGTCAACGTGACGACACAAGAGAAATACGAGGCCTGGCTCGCATCCCAACAGGGTGAGATGGAGTCGAACGGATCCCAGGACAACGAGACAGCCGCGAACAGTTCGACCGAGTGATTGTCCCGGGCGCGTCGGTCGAACGACCTAGCGACAACCTTTTTCTATCCACCCAGTGTGAGAGAAGCACATGGAGGAAGCGTACGTACGGTTGGTGTGTCCCGAATGCTCGAAAGAC
This sequence comes from Halapricum sp., assembly GCA_048623335.1. GTDB lineage: Archaea > Halobacteriota > Halobacteria > Halobacteriales > Haloarculaceae > Halapricum. The sequence continues at coordinate 1,390 of JBMCBU010000092.1, read as the reverse complement.
TGGCAGTCGACACCACGGGACCTTCCGGAGCCGAGTGAGACCTATCACTGTCCGAACTGTCACGCCTCGCGTCGTCTCTCGGAGTTCATGCGGACGGAACAGGACCTCCAGACACTCAAAGAACTGCAGTAAGTTCTCCGGCAGTTCGCCCGGCTATCCTGAACGATCCGGTCAGCTACTCGTCGAGGAACGAGCCCCACAGGCCTCACACTGCAGCAAGACCGCCCCCTTCTCGCGGACGAGTTTCGTATCCGGCAGGCCACACTCAGAGCAGAGAACGAACTCCGAGACGTAGGCGTCGATCGCTTCGGAGATCCGGCGCTCGCTGAAACTGCCGGTCAGGCGTGCGCGTCCGCTCTCGTCGATATGACCGCTGGTTCCGAGTTCGTTCTGGAGGAACTTCATGACGTGATCGTCTTCCCGTCCGAGTTGGTCGACTGTCGTCTGAAAGTTCTCGTAGACGGTGACGTTTCCTTCCTGGCGCACGTCCGGGTCCGGCACGTCGAGGCGCTCGTCTCCGCCCTCTATGTCGGGCGTCTCCGATAGCGCACGGTCGAGCATGTCGTCGTAGTCCATACCCGAGCGTATCCGGCCGCCGAGTAAAAGCCTTTCACAGTGATCGTCGTACGACTCTCCCGGACCGATCGCACAGCAAACCCCTCAGAAGGCAATTTTCAGGCCCGACATCGGACATGAGCCCGTCCTCGACAGTGCCCGTCACCGCTCTCGATCCGGGTGTCGACCGACGGACGGCTGTCGATTCCCCCCAGAAAAACCCGGAGTCTGTGAGGTACTTTTTCGTCTACCTTCATAACGGCTAATAGACCCTGACAAAACCCGCGAATATAGGAGGCTAGTGTTAACGGTTCTCAGGATACTACTATAACCCTCCAGTTGGTAGGGTTGATTGACTATGAAAAAGCAGGAACTCATTCACCTTCATGGCCTGCTCGCACAGGTACAGGAACACTACGAAGACCACACCGGCAACACCGTCGACCACGACGAATACCTCGACCAGGGTGTTCGGCCGACATCGATCCACAAATCGAAAACCGACCACAAGACAGCCGTCTTCGCCCTGGCCGACGGACTCACCTCCGAGCTAGAGTCGGAAGTCAAAGAACCTGTTTCTGCCAGCGCAGACTGAGAGGGATTAGCGTAGAAACCCACTGATTTCCCCCGGGAAATCGATATCGACCACTCGTTCGGAGCTGTATGACCGTTCCGATCGGCGACCAGCCCCTACGCGCCGTCGCCGAAATCGCGAGAACGGGGTTCTCGAACGGCCACTCGAGGCGTGTGTGACCACCCCGCGTAGTTAGCCAACGACTTACACGGCCCTCACGTCCGTTCGGGCCGATCTCATGCGAGGGATGGGATTCGAACC
>JBMCBU010000091.1:0-7440 GCA_048623335.1 Halapricum sp. | reverse complement strand
ATGACGAGAAACACTAGCCCGAACACGAGAATCGCGCCGATCACCTCGGAGACGGCGCGGCTATCGGTTCGGAACGGGCGATCGGACTGGGTGGTGGTGTGTGGAATCATGATCAGATGAGCGCGAACGTCGCGATGGCGACGACGAGCAGGAGGATGCTGTATTTCAGGCCACTGAAGGCGTCGTTGTCGGCGAGCTTGCCGGCGAGGACGCCGCTGCCCAGCGCCTGGACGACGGCGGCGTGCAAGAACAGCGCCTTGTACGCCTCGACGGGGACGGACGTCATCGACAGGGGCAGTCTCGAATCTGTCGTCGTGGGCTCGGTCGACTCGGCCTGCGCCTCGGCGATCGGTGCCAGGTAGGCGGTGTCGAGCAGTGCCACGACCAACAGGAACACGAGAAAGCCGATCACGACGACGGCGATGTAGGGACTCAGCTCCTGGCGGCGCTCGCGGTCGAGTTTGAACCGCTCTTTGGTGTCCCTGGCGGCGATGCTCAGGACGGCCGCGACGTCGGTACTCGATCGGATCCCCTCGGCGATCAGGGCCATCGTTCGGGACAGCTGTGCGACGCCAACCCTATCCGCGAACGCGCGCAACGCCGACTGCGTGTCGTAGTTCCAGCGCAGGTCGTTGCGGAGCTTGGTCATCTCCTCGGAGAGCGGGCCGCTGGACCACCGCGACGCCAGCCCCAGGGCGTCGTCGATGGGCACGCCCATCCTGTTGGCACTGGCCAGCACCGAGAGCGTGTCGGGGAAGCGAGTGGCGAAGTGCTGCTCGCGTCGACGCTTGCGCTCGTGGAAGGCCGACAGCGGCACGAGCACGACCAGCAACGGCAGGACGAACAGCCACGTCGTCGTCGGGACCGGCTGTTCGAGCATCGCGTCCCACGTCGGTGTGGCGACGCCGACCGCGACGAGCACCGCGCCGACGAGCACGGCAAGCGGCAGCGTCACGACAACTGTCCAGACCGGTCTCGCACGGAACGCCGCGAAGGGGTCCGCGAGCCGCGTCCGCAACGCCTGACGCCGGCGGTGCGCGAGATAGCTCCCCTGTCGGGACGTCAGTTCTGCTGGCATCGCCGTCACGGCGGACGGTCGAGGTTCGACAGTCGGTAGTGCGTCCCGGACGACGGCCCACAGCAGCGCGAAGCCGGACTCGACCTCGTCGTCCGTCTCGTCGAAGTGAACGTCCGGCTGGACGTACGGTTCCGACAGCGTATCAAGCAAGACCAGAAAGCCGACCATCGCAAGCGGGAGCATCACGTAGACCAGCAGCGTCAGCTCCGTGAGGGTCTGGGCGCCGAGCAGACTCATCACGACCAGGATGACGATGACGAAAAGCGGTGCGGCGACGAACAGGACGACGAAGAACTCACTCAACAGCGCCAGCACCTCCAGGAACGATTGTTGTTCGTCCCGGGCCTGTTCGAGGTACGATTCGGCCTCGTCTTCGAAGAAGACCGTGACGTCGCCACCGGAGTCGAGCACGCCCAGGAGGTCGTCGAGGAACCGCTCGAAGTTCTCACTGGGAGTGAGGTTGCGCACGTTGCGCAACGCGGTGTACATGTCGTTGCCGAAAAACTCCACCTCGCGGACGATCATCTCGGCTTCGTTCGCGATCTCGCCGTAGGTCTCCTCGGCGTCGGCGAGCACGCCGAAGGCTTCGAGCAGGTCCATCCCCCCACGCGAGAGCGCGTACATGAACACGATCGCGTGCGGCAGGGTAACGTCGATGTTCCGGCGACGGGCCGAGACGACCATCCGCGGGTAGTGATACCGCAGATACCAGGTTGCGAGCCCGGCGGTCGCGGCGAAGACGGCGGCGAGCGCTGCGCCGGCGAACAGCGACTTGTAGTCGGCGATGTAGTAGACGACGGCTCCGTCGTACGCGAAGGGGTTCGTGAGCCCCTCGACGACGCCGCTCGCGGCGAGCAGCCAGGCGACCACGAGACCGAGCACGAAGCCGGCTCCCGTTCCCGCAACCGCGTACCAGGCGCTCCGGGCGAGATAGACGTCGAAACTCTGACCGTATCGGGCCTGGTTGAGGAGTTGTTGGAGGTCGAAATACTGCCGGGGACGAGCCTTGTAGTAGCCCCGGAACCAGCCGTATGTCTCTCTGAGTTCTTCTTCGGCAAGTTCGGGTGAGTCCTGGACGTACGGGAACTGCTGGAACCCGAACTCGCTCGGCTCGGTATCTCCGGTTGATCGCTCGCTCATAGCCGCTTCACCAGGTCCTCGACGCCCAGATCGCTCGGTTCGATCGTCGAGGGGTCCGGCGCATCGTCGGCGAGCGTCGCGCGATCGAGCGTGCCGGCCTCGACCGCGTCGAGCAGTCCGTCAGGGTTGCGAGCATAGCGACGGATCGCGCTCGAAACGGGGCCGTAGCCGGTGATGTCGTTGTCGAGCAAGTACTGGAGGACGCGCTGTCGGCGGTCGAACTCGCGCTCGAGTTCGCTGTCGCTCCAGCCGCGGTGGGCGGCGATCTCCTGCAGCAGTTCGGAGTCGGCGACCATCTCGTGGGTGTCGCTGGCTGGGTTCCGGCGGAACACCTCGAGCGTTTCGACGGCGTTCGGATCGTTGGGGTCGGACGCGATCTCTGTCACAGAGCTGACACGGCGGACGCGTCTGTCGTCGATGAACGTCTGTTCCTGGACGGCGACGACATCCAGCTCCTGGACCATCTGAGCTGGGACGTTCAACGGGGGGTTCTGCAACCGCGAGAGGACCGTCTCGATCGAGTCGGCGTGCAGCGTCGTATAGGAAGTGTGACCGGTCGACATCGCCTGGAAGAAGGTCAACGCGACTCGTTCTTCGGTGCGGATCTCGCCGACGAGCAGGTACTCGGGTCGCTGACGGAGCGCGGCCTGCAGGAGCTGGTACATCGTGACCTCGCCCTGGCCTTCGGCGGTGACGGCACCTCGCGTGACGCTCTGAATCCAGTTCTCGTGGGGGAGGTCGATCTCGCGGGTGTCCTCGATCGTGACGACCTTGCTCGATGGTGGGATGAAAAACGACACCGCGTTGAGACTGGAGGTCTTGCCAGACCCTGTTCCGCCGGCGAAGATCAGCGACCTGTTGTTCTCGATGGCCAGCCAGAAGTACGCAAGTTGCTGGATCGAGAACGTCCCCCAGTCGACGAGTTCGATCGGCGTGAACGGGATCTCGGAGAACTTCCGGATCGTGAAGTTCGAGCCGCGCGTGCTGACGTCGCCGCCGAGAGTGAGTTGCACGCGCGAGCCGTTCGGCAACGTGGCGTCGACCAGGGGATTCGAGATCGTCAATTGCTTGCCGGCGCGCTGGGCCAGCCGGAACGTGAACGCCTCGAGGCGGTCGGCGTCGAGACGGACGTTCGTCCGCAGGTCGCGGTATCGGCGATGGTAGACGTACACCGGAATGTCGGACCCGTCACAGGAGACGTCCTCGATGGCGTCGTCACGCATGATCGGGTCGATCGGACCGAAGTCGATGAAGTCCCGGATGAGGTAATACAGGAGCTTGTGGATCGTGCCCGGTTCGATCGTCGCGGCCTGCTCGTCGATGAGCGTCCGCGCCTCGCGACGGAACGCCGCCTCGCGGTCGTGTTCCTCGAAGTCGCGATACATCAGGTTGTTCCGGAGCAACTCGATGAGGTCTCGCCGCACGTACCGCTCGAAGTCGTCGAGGACGGGCTCGACGACGTGGTATCGGTGCTCGTTCTCCGCCTCGTCGTACAGGATCGCCACGTAGGCGAAGGGCCTGTGTACCCACTCCCACTCGATTTCCTGATAACGGTCGAGGTAGCTGAAATCGAAAAACTGAGAGACGATAGACTCCTCCGTGGGGGGGTCGACGCCCTCGTCAGCTTGTACCGCGAAGTACGCCCTGACGTCTTCCAGAACTTCGGCGACTGTCGGGTGATCGTAGCGGATGATCTCTCGTTCGGCATCCTCGGTCGAGACGAGTTCGTCACCCAAGACCTCCTCTGCGAGACGCTTGCTGATCAGCGGAGACTCATTTTCACCGTCAGCCCCTGAATCAGTAGCTGCATCATACCCACTCATGTCCAATAAGATGAGTGACATGAATATAAGTAAATTCGATCATACTTGGACATGTTCTATTATTGTTATTCTATCGAGAGTGCGCGACTGCGCCAGTAATCCGCAACATTTACCTATACCGGTGACGGAGGTTTCGGCATACCGAAATTAGGAGTGCCTAACTAATGGCAAACCACTCGGACGGCGTTGGCGGTCGATCGAATCGAGGACGCAAGCGGCGGCGACGGCGACAGTGCAGGGGCTGTCCGCTTGCTGATCTCGAGTGTGGGGACTGTGCGACGATCGAGAACGTCGACCGGGAGTGTCTCCGGTCGATGGGTGTGCGACCGGGCAAGACCGTCGAGGTGCACACGAAACACCCATTCGGCGGCCCGGTCGTCGTCTCGGTTGGCCGGTCGACAGTCTCGTTGAGTCGCTCGCAGGCCAGAGCGCTCGAAGTGACGACCGATAGATGACAGACCGGTCGCCAGTCCTGCTGGTCGGTCACCCGAACGTCGGGAAGAGCGCTCTGTTCAACCGTCTCGCTGGAACGAACATCAGCGAGTCGAACTATCCGGGCACGACCGTCGAGTACACTGAAGCCGAACTCGAACTCGACGGGCGAGCCGTCGACCTGTTGGACGTTCCGGGGACGTTCTCGCTGAACCCGACCGACGAGGCCGAGGCCGTCGCCGTGGATCTCCTCGACGAACACCCGGACGCGCCGATCGTCGGCGTGCTCGACGCGACGCGGATCGAGCGCGGCTTGCACCTGCTGTTGCAGCTGCTCGAACGCGGCCACCCGGTCGTCGTGGCGCTGAACATGTGGGACGAGGCGACGAGCCAGGGTGTCGACATCGACGTCGCGGCGCTCGAATCGTTGCTCGGCGTCCCAGTCGTGCCGACGGTCGCCACGGAGGGTGTCGGTCTCGAGGCGCTTGGCGATGCCCTCACCCGGCCGCGCGCGCAGTCGATCGACGCGATATCCGATCGGGTCACCGAGCCGAGTTCGATTCGCGACAGCGAACCAGGTCCACAAGTCAATAGTGAGGCCGACGCGTCGGCACGGCGATGGGACCTCGTCGACGCCATCGTCGAGCGAACGGTCACCTATCGGGAGCGTGAGCCGTCGCTGCGGGAGCATCTCGGGCGTCTCACCGTTTCGCCGCTGACCGGGCTTCCGTTCGCGGTCGCCGTGCTGTACGGCATGTGGTCGTTTTTCACTGCCGTCGCCGGCTTTTTCACCGACGGGTATTTCGTCCCGCTGTTCGACAACTACTGGCTCCCGTGGCTTCAGGGAGTGTTCCCGATGGAAGGGTCGTGGCTGTATTTCCTGCTCGTGGGTGATCCGGGCGCACAGCGTGCCGTCTCCTCGTGGGGGATGCTCACGAGCGGGCTGTTCGTCGCGGTCGGGGTCGTGCTGCCGGCGATCCTCGCGCTGTATCTCCTGCTCGCGATACTGGAGGATTCAGGGTACATGGCCCGACTCGCAGTGCTGGTCGATACCCTGTTCACGCGGATCGGTCTCAGCGGCTTCGCGATCGTCCCGATGGTGCTGTCGTTCGGCTGCAACGTCCCCGGTGTCGCCGCCACGCGCACGCTCGAGACCGAGAAACAGCGCTTCATGGCGATGACGCTGTTGTCGGTGTTCATCCCCTGTGGCGCACAGCTGGGCGTGATGCTGTCGTTGATCCCCCAGTACACCGGGTACATCCTGCTGTACCTGCTCGTGGGCTTTTTCGTGTTCGGGGCGATGATGAATCGCGTCGTCCCGGGCGAGACGCCGGACATCGCGATCGACATCCCGCCGCTGCGCCGGCCCCGCCCGGGTAACATCGCGACCAAGCTCTCGTTGCGATTGCGGGGATTCATGACGACGGCGATCCCGTTCGTATTGTTCGGGGTCGCGGTCGTCAACGTGCTGTATCTCGGCGGTGCGATCGGGTGGCTCTCGGGCGTGCTGGAACCGCTGCTCGTCGGGTGGTTCGGCGTCCCCGCCGACACCGTTCCGGCGCTGATCGCCGGGTTCATGCGCAAGGACCTGGCGGTCGCACAGTTGAGTGCCGTTTCGATGGGGTCGTTTCAGTTGATCACCTCGGTCGTGATGGTGAGCATCTACTTCCCCTGTGTGGCGACGTTCGCGATGTTGATCAAGGAGGGCCGAACCAGCGGCGGTGTCGTGCGCGTGCTCGGCGGCGCGCTCGCGACGCTCGTGACAGTGCTGTTTGTCTGGGGTGGCCTGCTTCGGCTGCTCGGTATCACGCTTGGGGTGGCCTGAATGCGCCTGGATGAACTGTACGTCGGCGTGCTCGGCGGGATACTGACGCTTGTCGGTCTCGGTGTGCTTGGACAGCTCCTCGGTATCGGGTCTGCCGAGTCGCTCCCGTACGTGACGCTTTCAGGTACGTACGTCCTGTGGCGAGCGGTGATCCTGCTGTCCGTCGGCCTGCTCTATCTCTCCGCAGCGTACCACGGATTGTCACAGCGACGGAACCAGGCAGTCGTCGTCATGGCGAGCATCATGATCTGGATCGTCGCTGGTACCGACTTGTTGGGGACGGTACTCGGTGCAATCGCCGGCGGCCCGGACGTCTGGGTCGCCGGACCGGGCGAGGTCGTGGCGGCGCTCGGGCCACCGTATCAACCGTCGCTGCTCGCGGTGCCGTTGACGGCGATCGCCCTCAGGTATCTGTACGCGAACTCGAATCACGCGAACAACGCCGACGGCCCCGGATCGGATCACTCATGAGCCTGTACGAGGACGTGCTTGTCCGGCTCCATGACGGATCGACGCCCGAACAGATCGCCACCGACCTTGACCGCCAACTGGACGCCATCCGGGCGATTATCGAGGAGATGCACCGGCGTGGGCACCTGACGCGAATCGACTGTTCGGAGACGGGCTGTGACGCCTGTCCGATGCGTGATTCGTGTTCGTTCGCCAGTGCTGTACCCGCACAATATGTCGTCACGGAAGCAGGGCGGTCACTCCTCGCGTCGAACGCGGGCTCTTTCTGAGTCTGAAACCGCCCGAGGACACTATATATCGAGCACGGGGTAGGAACAGGTATGAGCGCCGACGAGCCGTACATCGTTCGTGACGCGGACGGCGACGCGGACGACGCCGACGCATGGGTCGCCCCGGAACCGGCATCGAACGTGATCACCGACGCGATCGTCGCCGAGAGCGGTCTCGCCCGTGACGATGTCGAACCGCTGGACGCTCACGTCGATTTCGAGACGCTCTGGGCCGTGCTGACCGGCGAACAACGACCGCCGGAAGTCTCGTTTTCGATCGAGGACTGGACCGTCACCGTCGATCGCGACGGGACGGTCGAGGTCACCGAAGAGTGACGTGAACGAGCGGCACTCATAGGGATTAGCGTAGAACTCCATAGATTTCTCTCGGGAAGTCGCTAT
>JBMCBU010000090.1:0-7630 GCA_048623335.1 Halapricum sp. | reverse complement strand
CCCGAACTCGGGCCGACCCCCGTAGACGTGCAGGCAGTCGTCCAGCAGATCAACGACCAGACCGAAGCCTTCGACGGCACCGAAGTCCCCGTCACCGTCGAGTACGAGGACGACGGCTCTTTCGAGATCGAGGTCGGTGTCCCACCGACCGCCGAACTGATCAAAGACGAGGCAGGCTTCGAGACCGGTAGCGGCGAACCGCAGGAGGATTTCGTCGCAGATCTCTCGGTCGATCAGGTCAAGCAGATCGCAGAGCAGAAGCATCCCGACCTGCTTTCGTACGACCTCAAGGCCGCCGCCAAGGAGGTCGTCGGCACGTGCACCTCGCTGGGTGTCACCATCGAGGGCAACGACCCGCGCGAGTTCAAAGAGCGGATCGACGCCGGCGAGTACGACGACATGTTTGCCGACGAAGCGACTGCGTAGTCACCTCAAGCTGAACACCCGAGAGACGTTTTGTGAGTCTTTCGACGTGGTTGTGGTCGTTTCCGGCACTGCACGGGAGCGACTGGACCGATCACGGACGAACGGAGTGCATTTTCGCCGGCTTCACCGGGAAAGTACCTGCTTTGGAGGCGAAAGCCTTTCTCACCCGCCTCGCTTGCAGACACACATGGTTACCTTTCTCTCGGGTGGAACGGGCACGCCCAAGCTGCTCGCGGGGGCCGACGCGGTTTTCGATCCCGAAACGACGGCCGTCGTCGCGAATACCGGCGACGACATCGAACTCGGGGGCCACTTCGTCTGCCCTGACGTCGACACGGTCCTGTTCCTGGAAAGCGGCGAACTCGATCGAGAGACGTGGTGGGGAATCGACGGCGACACGGCCGAGACCCACGAGGAACTCCACGTCCTTGCGGAGGCTGCCGGCCTCGAAGGCGGCCCGCGGTACCTCCCCGACGATCGACAGACCGCCGGCCGCGAGATCACGCGCTGGCGACGCTTCTCGGCGGTCGCGGAGTTCATGCACATCGGCGATCGCGACCGCGCGATCCACCTCACGCGGACGGGACTGCTCGATGAGGGTCACACGCTCACCGAGGCGACGGCTACCATTGCCGGGGCACTGGGCGTCGAACGCCCGATCCTACCGATGAGCGACGATCCGGTGGCCACGCTCGTCCACACTCCGCAGGGGGTCCAGCACTTCCAGGCGTGGTGGGTCGCCCACGACGGTGAGCCCCCTGTCGAGACTGTCGAGTTTCGCGGGGCCGAGACGGCCGAACCGACCGACGCCGTGCTCGAAGCGCTCGAAGCGCCGGTCGTGGTCGGTCCCTCGAACCCGGTCACGAGCATCGGCCCCATGCTCGCGATCGATCGGTTTCGCGAGGCCCTCGAATCGACTCCGGTTGTGGCTGTCTCGCCGTTCGTCGAGGACCGGGTGTTCTCCGGTCCGGCCGCGAAACTGATGGCCGCCACCGGACGGGAGCCCTCGACAGCCGGGATGGCAGCGGCCTATCCCTTCGCGGACGCGTTCGTCCTCGACAGCGACGACGAGACCGACCTGGACCGGCCGGTCGTCCGCACCGACACGGCGATGCACTCCGACGCCGATTCCGAGCGGGTCGCCCGGGCTGTCGAGGAGGCACTCGCCCTCGCGACGGCGGAGGGATCGCCGTGAGATCGATCGCGGAAAACGCCGAACTGGCGCTGTTGCTGGAAGTCGCCGGGACGCCAAAGCCCGGCAACGTCGATCGAAAGCGAGAGTACGCCGACCTCCGATTCGAGCACTTCCTCGCCGGGGCGGTCGGTTCACGGGCGGGGCTCGAACTTGCGGCCGATCCCAACGGCCCGCCGGTCGGCGAGGCCTTCGAGCGCGCAGTCAGTGGGATGAGCGACCAGCGCGGCGGGAACACACAGTTCGGCGCGCTCCTGCTGCTCGCGCCGCTCGTTCGGGCGGCTGGACGCGAGGGTCACGCACCGTCGGACGCGGCTAGACGCGAGGGTCACGCGCCGTCGGACGAGCGCGGAGGATTCTCGCCGTCGGGTGCTCGCGAGGTCGTCGGATCGACGACTGTCACCGACGCGGCGGGATTTTACCGAGCGTTCGAGCACGTCGACGTCGCTGTCGAGGACCCGCCCGAAGCCATCGCCGATCTCGACGTCCGGCGGGGGAGCGACGCCGTGCCGGCACTCTACGCGCGTGGACTGACACTTACGGACGTGATGGAGCGTTCGGCCCATCACGACGGCGTCGCCCGCGAGTGGGTCGAAGGGTTCCCGCGCACTTTCGAGACAGCCGAGCGGTTGCGCGATCTTGACGGGCCGATCACGGACCGGACGTCGCGGGTCTTTCTCGAACTGCTGGCGGAGGAACCCGACACGTTCGTCGCGATCAACCACGACGCGGCGACGGCCGAGCACGTCAGCGAACGTGTCCGGGCTGTCCTCGCCGGCGACGAAGACGCGGACGCGCTGGCCGAGGAGCTGATCGAACGCGATATCAATCCGGGAACGACGGCCGACATCGTCGCGGCGGGACTGTTCGTCGCGCTCGTGGGGGGACTGAAGATATGAGTGACGAACCCGACAGGGCGGCGGAGTGGCCGGTCGACCTTCGGGGCGTGACCGAGTCGATCGTCACGACACGGGGGCCGAACGATCGCTGGAACGTCGCCGCGCTGGGACTGCACGCCGGCGACCCGGTGACTGCTCGCACGTGGGGCGCGACTCGAACGCGGCGAAATTTCGAGGAACGTGGCCATGGATACGTCCAGTTCGCGCCAGATCCGGTCGCTTTCGCCGAGGCGGCGCTGACGATCCGCGAAGCGGGCGATCCGATCCTCGCGAGCGCCGACGCCTGGGTCGAGGTCGAACCCGAACGGCTCGCGAGCGGACTCGAGGGTGGCACGGAGTGGATCGACTGGGCGCTCCATCCGGTCGACAGTCGGATCGAGCGTCGGGGCGTTCGAACGACCAACCGAGGATACTACGCCGTCGTCGAGGCGACAGTCGCGGCCTCGCGGCTCGGCGTCGAGGCCTACGACCAGGACCGGCTCCGACGGCGACTCGAGTACTTCGAGAGCGTCGTCGAGACCTGCGGCGGCGAGCCAGAGCAAGACGCGTTCGACGTCGTCCGTGCGAACGCCGAGTGGTGACGTCCTGAGACTGATGTCGGGGTGGCAGGCCTCGTCAGACCAGTGTCGCTTCGAATCCTTTTTGAGCACTGTCCGGCTACGTGGGGTCACATGGCGATCAAACCGGCCTACGTCAAGAAGACGGCAACGATCCTGATGGAGAAGTACCCCGACGCCTTCGGCTCGGACTTCGAGCACAACAAGGACGTCGTCGCGGAACTGACCAACATCGAGTCTAAGGGCGTGCGAAACCGCATCGCGGGCTACGTCACGCGCAAGCAAAACCGTCCTGTCGAAGCCTGATCTCTGCGTTATCTCCCTTCGGATAGCTCGTCGCTGTCTACCGAGTCGCCGCTCGTCGCGATGGCCTCGCGGTAGACGCGCTTTATCGAGTCGGTCCCGTCGATCTCCTCGCGCCGACCGTCGAGGACGATCTCTCCCTCGTGCATCACCGTCAACCGGTCCAGCGTCGGCGCGAACGAATCGATCCGGTGGCTCGAAACCACGACCGCGTTGCCCGCCGCCGCGTACCTTTCGAGAAAGTCGAGTAGCGACTCGCGCGTGACGTCGTCGAGATCGGCCAGCGGTTCGTCAAGCAGCAGGAAATCGGGCGCTTTCAACAGCGCGAGCGTCAGGTCGAGTTGCTTGCTGTACCCGCCCGACAGCTCACTCGCACGACGGTGAAACACTCGCGAGAGTTTGAACACCTCGACGATCTCTTTCACCCACTCGATGTCCGGATCGCCAGCCAACGCGCGGAACACGTCGAGGTTCTCCCTGACGGTGAGGCTGTCGTAAAAAGCCGGCTCCTGGAATCCCGCGCCGATCCGATCGCTCGCGGGCCTGACGACCGTCCCGCCGGTCGGACGGATCAGCCCGAGCAGGACTCCCAGCAGCGTCGACTTGCCCGAGCCGTTCGGCCCAGCCAGACAGTGCACGATACCGGGCTCGATCGACAGATCGACACTGTCGACGGCCACGACCGGGCCGTAATCTTTCGTCAGGTTCTCGACGGCAAATCGGTCAGACACGATCAATCACCCCTCCGGTAGAGCACGATCGATGCTTCGAGCACCACCAGCGATACGAGCGCGGTGAGACCGAGCAGTGCGAAGTAATCGGTGAACAGTCCGAGCGGCACGTCTTTGAGCATCTCGCTGCGGACGATGATCGTCGTGTAGTGTAGGGGGACGGCCCTGACGATCTCCTTGCGTATCGGCGAGAAGAACCCGGCCGGGTAGATCAGCCCGCCGAACGCGACCAATCCGAACAGGACCATCACCGAGAGGAACCGCCCGGTCGTCCCGAAGCGGGTCAGGAACATGATCGCCATCGCGACGGCCGCCATCGCGAGAAACGACAGCAGCAGGGCGGCGACGCTTCCCAGCGAGATCGGCGTCATATCGTATCCGAGTGCCAACGTGATCAGTCCGAACGTCACGATGGGCAACAGCATCAACAGCGTGAAAAACAGCAACTTCGCTGCGACCAGCGACTCCAGGGAGGCGTCGGTCCGGATGCGCTGGATCGCCCGCGACTCACCCGCCAGGTTGTAAGGGACGTACGTGAACGCGAACAGCATCAGCGTCGCGACCAGCAGGATCGGGATCAGGTACTCCGACAGCGAGCGCGACTCGCCGATGACCCGACGCTCGACCGTGATCGACGCGGACGCACCCGACTGCAGACGGTAGTTGAGCACACTCACCATCGCGTTGGAGGGCTGATCGAACAGGACCATGCTCCCTTCGACGGTGAGGTTGAGTTGTGACTGCCGGGAGTCGTTCAACACCCCTGGCGGCACGGTGACGACGGCATAGACCTGCTCGCGATGGAGCGCCCTCATCGCCGCGGTTTCCGAATCGTATCGAACCGGTTGGGCGAACGTGACGGTCGCGGCGTCGACGAGTTCGAGGCTCCCGTCGTCTGTCGTCTCGTCGGTCGGGACGACCGCGACCGGCGCTTCCTGGGGGATGACGTGCTGGAACGTGACGCTCGCGTACCCGGCGGTCGCGGGGATCACCAGCAACAACACGACCAGCGCGGCCACGTTGTGCTTGCTCCAGCGTAGTTCCTTGCGCAACAGTGCTCGTAGTCTCACAGCGACTCGTCTGCGAGTGATACGAGGAGCGTGAAAAGCGTTGCCGGTTCGTCGCAGCCGCCGGACTCATAGGGATTCGCGTAGAAACCCACAGATTTCTCTCGGGACATCGATATCCATCACCCGACCGGAGGTGGTATTGCTCCGATCGGCTACGCTAATCCCTATCACTCGCCGGTCTCGACCGGGCCGTCCCACCCTTCGAGTCCCCCACTGAGACTTACGACCGGTGTCTCCTCGATCCCCTCGTAGGACGCGATGAGCCGGGCGGCCTGGACACTGGATTCGCCGTGCGGACAGACCGTGACGATCCGATCGGCGTTACCGTTCAATCGGTCGATGCGACCGACGAGCTGGCCGAACGGCAGGTTTCGACTGCCTGGGACGTGGCCACGTTCGAACGCCGCGGGTCGGCGAATGTCTACGATCTCGATGTCGGCGTCGGCATCGAGTAACTCCGAAAGTTCGGACGCGCTGATTTCGCCGTCCATACTTACAACAGTCCCTCCTCTTTCGCGAGGAGCAATCCCTCGATGGTCGCGTCGTTGGCCGGTGACTCCCTGGCTCGTTTTAGTGCTTCGTCGATCGGGACCGGCTGTACCTCGAGAAACTCGTTGTCGTCGTGGCTCGGCTCGACCGGTTCGAGCCCCTCGGCGAAGACGATCCCGCGCTCGTGCCGGAGCACGCCCGTCGCCGTCCAGAAGCTCTCCAGCAGCGCGGTTCCGGACGGATCGAAGCCGGTCTCCTCACGGAGTTCGCGTGCACCGGCGGTCGTAAACGACTCGCCGTCCTCGACGATCCCGGCCGGCAGTTCCAGACAGTGTTCACCGATCGCCGGTCGATACTGTTCGATCATCACGACCGTGTCATCGGTCACGGGCACGACCACCGCCGCAGGCGGCAGTTCCGCCCAGTAGTAGCGCTTTCTCGAGCCGTCGGGTTGCTCGACCAGGTCGTAGCCGCCGGTGTACCAGCCCGTGTCGTACTCGACTTTCGATTCGATGACCGGCCAGTCGTGGCGCTCGCTCATGGTCGTTGTGTCACGTTCAGACGGTAAAACGTGACGTTCTCGACGGCGTCACCGGTCGCGCTTTCGTCCTCTATCTGGACGTAAACCGCATCACGGTCTGTCGCGTCTGGATACTGTGATTGCAGCGCGCTCAGCTCGTCGAACGGCGAGTGGGTAAACGCTCCCTTGATCCCGACGGGGCCGCGCCAGTACGGTTCGGAGTAGCCGGTTCGTTCGGTCGCGTCGGCCAGCGCGGCGGTGGTGTACTCGTAGCGACGTTCCGAGAGGTTCGCTGCGTCGGCTGCCGTGTCACGCTGTTCGCTCGTCAGTTCGGTTTCGTCGATAGGTGTCGCCGTGAAATAGTAGGGGTCACCACTCTTGAGCAGTCCCGGCAGCGCACCGAGCGCCAGCAGGAGGACGACCACCGCGAGGACACCGAACAGGAAGTTCCGCGTGATCGGTCGCATTTCACACCACCCGCAAGGCGTCCCGATAGACTTCGCCGAACGCCTGCCTTCGGAGCGTCCCGACGGCCGCCTCGCGCTCGGTCTGGAAGGTCGCGGCGACGACCGTCTCCGCGAAGGGGGCCGCGTGCCAGGCCACCCGCTCGACGTTCTCGCTGCCGATCTCCCGGACCTCGTAGTCGGGGTGGTCCCCACACCACGATTCGAACTCCTCGCGCGTGCCGACCGTGACGGCGAGCGACTGCGCGAACAGGACTTCCCGGGCCGTCTCGACGACCTCGCTGGTGACGCGCTCGCGATACTCCGCGCGGTCGAGTCCCATGGCCTTGGCGACCTCTCTGACGACGACCTGTGCGGTCGAGCCGAGCGCCTCGTAGCGTTGCCGCGCCGCCTCGAGTGTTTTCGGCGCGAACCGCCCCTCGCGTTCCATATCCCTCTCTCCGGGCCACAGCGTCTAGTCCGTTTCGCCTGCCGGTCGGTCCTCGTCCGAATCGCCGTTCTCGATGCGACTGGCCTCATCGTCTTCGATCTGACGGGTCAGTGCTCGCGCTCGCGAGAGGATCTTCCGCGCCTCGTCGTCGAGCGCGTCGCCGCCGAGCGCGTGTCCTCCGGCAACCGGGTGTCGAGAGACGCCCTCGCCGGCCCCGACGCCGGACTCGCGGACGTCGACTCCGTCGATCGGGTGCTCGACGGACTCGATCGAGTCGTGTTCACGCAGTCGCGCCGCGAGTGTCTCGGGATCGTCCTCGCCCCAGTCGGCGAAGCGGTCATCGAGCCACGTTTCGTGGTCGCCCCCGCGGATGACGGCCGTGAACGCCAGGTGGTTTGCCAGATGCTCGGCGTCGGCCTGTGGCTCTTCACAGACCGGACAACGGTAGGCCATATTCGGTCAACGAGCGGACCGGTGATACGACTATTGATACCGGCGGCGATACCATTTCGAACTGATCTGGCACGCCGTCGTATCAGATATCTTCAC
>JBMCBU010000089.1:0-7631 GCA_048623335.1 Halapricum sp. | reverse complement strand
ACTCGTCGGTGGGTTCGTCCAGTTCCTTGCGGATCTTGGCGTTGATCTCCTGGCGCTTGTTGAGCGTGTCGTCCAGTTCCATATCGCCCAGCACCGCCCGCAAGGTCGTCTGGGCCAGGTTCGAGACCGCACGTTCGTATTGCTGGACCTCCAGGAACGCCTTCTTGGCGTCCATCACTCGGATGTAGACGACGGCATCGGCAGTCACCGGCGAGTTGTCACGGGTGATCGCCTCCTGGCGGGGTACGTCGAGCGTCTGGGTTCGCATGTCGAAGACGTAGGTCTTCGAGACGAACGGCGGGATGAAGTGGATTCCCGGCTCCAGCAGCCGTCGGAACTCCCCGAAGACCGTCACTGCGCGTTTCTCGTAGGCCTCGACGACCTCGACGGCCGAGTAGACCGTCGCGATGGCGATCGATAGCACGAGAAAGCCCGCGATCAATGCGGGACTGATCGTGACACCGACACCGAGAGTCTCACTCGACAACACAACCAGCAGCGCAGTGATGACCAACGCCGCCAGTACGATCGCACCGGCACTGTTCGCTGTCTGACGCACGCGTGGAACGGATGATCGATCCATAGTTGATACCTAGTGACACACAGTCAAAGTCTCGTCGCCTGTCACCCGTCGAACGGGTGTGAGTCTCACTGATACCGGCCACGACCGTCGATCGCCCGAAGGCTGTCCAGTACGGGTTCGGGTTGCGAACTGGCTTCCCGGTACGCCTCGCGGGCGGCCGCGATCAGTGGCTCGCTGTCGTCGGCGGTGCCGGTCAGCGACTGATCGAAGACGTGCAGGTCCATCGCGTAGTCCTCGGGGTCGTCGGTGAAGTATCCCAGCCCGAAGTCGATGAGGTACGTGCGCTCGGCGGACAGTCGAACGTTGCGCGTGGTCGGATCGCCGTGGACGAACCCGGCGTCGTGGATCGCTGCGAGGTGGCGAGCGACGGCCCTGATGCGACTCTCGGTCGGCTCTTCCCGGAGGTCGCTCACGCCGACGCGTTCGAAGACGAGTCGTCCCCGTTCGGGATCGACGTCTTCGAGGACGGGCGTCGGGACGCCGACGCGGCGGGCCTGGCTGGTGAGCCTCGCTTCCAGTCGTGTGCGCTCGCGGCGCAGTCGTCCGTCGAGCCGTTCGTGGCGATACGCGCGTGGCTGGCGGCGCTTGGTGACGGTCCTGTCCTCGATCGTGACGGTCGCTTCCGCTCCCTGGAGAGCGTCGCCCGCGTCGACGCTGTCCCCGTCGGCGGTCCAGTCCTCCTCGCCGCGCCAGGTGACCGGCACCTGATCGGGTCGGAAGTTCGAGTCGATCCGTGACTCCTCGATCGAGGTCGTGTCGCCAGCCTCGTACATCTTCGCGCCGAGGACGGCGATCATTCCGGCGTTGTCCCGGAGGAACCGTGGTTCGGGCGCGTAGAACGCCGCCCCGCGCTGCTCGCACATCGACGCCAGCATCTCCCGGAGGCGCTCGTTCTGAGCGACGCCGCCCCCGAGGACGAGCTGGCCGCTCCCCGTCAGCGAGAGGGCGCGCTCGCTCACCTCCGTCAGCATCGCGAAGACGTGCTCTTGCAGGCCGAAACAGACGTCCTCTACCGCTTCGCCGTCGTCGACGGCCTGCTTCGCGGCGCTCATGATCCCCGAAAACGAGAAGTCCATCCCCTTGACGACGTACGGCAGGTCGACGAACGCGCCGTCTTTCGCGTGTCGCTCGACCTTGGGGCCGCCGGGGTGGGACCACCCGAGATGGCGGGTGAACTTGTCGATGGCGTTGCCGACGCCGGTGTCCATCGTCTCGCCGAGCACGCGGTAGCGACCGTTTCGATACCCCAGCACGTGGGCGTTCGCGCCGGAGGCGTTCAGACACACCGGCGAGGAAAAGCCCGAGCGGTGACGGCCGATCTCCAGATGGGCGACCATGTGGTTGACGCCCACGAGCGGCACGTCGAAGCGCTGGGCGGTGGCGCGGGCAGCGGTGGCGACGATCCGCAGGCAGGGTCCCAGTCCGGGCCCGCGCGAGAAGGCGACGGCGTCGATCGGACATCCGGACTCGCCGTGCTCGTCGGCCCACCTGCGGGCGGTCTCGCGGGCCTGCCCGACGACGTCGGGGATCGACTCGTGCATGTGCTCGGCGGCCTCGCGGGGGTGGATGCCGCCGCTGTCGGGTTGGTAGGCGTCGGTGTGGATCGCGACGCGCTCCTCGTCGGTCCGACGGGTCGGATCGGGCGTCTCGAAGACCGCAGCCGAAGCTGCCCAGGCGGTGCCTTCAATCGCGAGGACGCGAAGCGGCCGACTGCGGTCCATCGAGTGGTGATCGGACGGGCACGGAAAAGACGACTTCGGTCTCGGATCACGCGGGCGCGGGTCGACTGCGACGGACCAGCGTGACACCGAGCGCCGCGAACGCCCCCAGCGCCACGAGCGCCGCGCTGGCGAACACGCCACGGATCCCGGCTACACCGAGGACCGCACCGAAGACGACCGGCGCGCCGAACTGTCCGAGATAACCAGCAGACGCGACGTAGGAACTGAGGCTTCCCTGCCGACTCTGTGGTGCGAGCTGTTCGATCCAGGCGAACGACGACGGGAAGACCACTCCCAGCCCGAGACCAAACAGGACGACCGGGAGGAGTGCCGTCAGTCGCGAGGAGACGACGACTGCAGCTCCAAGTCCACCGATCCACAGGACGAACGCCGACAGCACGAGCGTGTGGCGACCGGTGACGCTCAGCAGTCGATCGTACAGGGCAGCCGACACCCCGCCGGCTGCGCCGTTGACCGCCAGGTAGATCCCGACGATGCCCGTGGAGGTAACGCCGAACGTCGCGAGCAGTTGCGGATAGAAGACGACGATCGAGTACAGAAGGAGGTTCGAGCCGAAATACAGCAGGTACACCGCCGGGATCGCCGGGATATCGCGGAAGACGGCGAGAAACGCCCGGAGCCGTTCGAAGCGGCTCGCGTCGCTTTGCTCCCCGCCGCCGTGGTCGGTCTCGGGGATCACCGCGATCGCGGCCACTCCAAGCGGAATCGCGACCAGGTAGACGGCAAACGGGGCCTGCCAGGAGAGGGTGCCCAGCGCGCCCCCGACCAGCGGCCACACGGCCGCCCCGGCACTGTTGGCGCTGCTGCGCAAGCCCAGCGCTCGCTCCATTCGCTGGCCCCGATAGAGCGTGTAGAGCAACACCGTCACGCCCGTGTAGACGAACGCCACGCCGACACCGAGGACGACACGCGAAAGCAAAAGCGGGCCGAACGATTCGACGACGACACCCGCTCCGCCGCCGACCCCGTACAGCAGGAGTCCGAAGATGTAGGGACGACGCGGTCCCACGCGATCGATGATCATCCCCGCGATCGGGCTGACGAGCACGATCACCCCACCGTGGGTCGTGATAATGAGCCCTGCCAGCGACTCGGAGACGCCCACCCCGAGCTGGATCTGCCGGACGACCGGCCCGATGATCGCCCCCGCCATCACTGTCAGCGTCGCCGAAGCGAGAATGACCGCGAGCGTGCCACGGCGCCCCTCGGAACCCGCCATATCACTGACTCGGAACTGGCAGCCAAACGGCGTTTCGGTTCGACGGCCGTCGTGTCCGAATCAATACTCCATGCCGAACCGCCGCGTTCGGAGCTCGGGCGTGATCTGGATTCGGCTCACGTCCTGACCGGTCCGGTACCAGACGAACGCCGCGCGGATGAACAGCTCGCGACACTCGATGCGGACCTCGCGGGGGTTGCCCTCCGTCACCTCGTGGATGTCCCTGATCGCCTCCCTGGTGAACAGGTCCGGGAACGACCCGTCGTACTCCTCGCCGCGGAAATACGCTAGCGAGCGACCGACGTACTCGGCGATGTCGGACGGGCCGAACGGGTCGATCCCCTCGTAGTAGCGCAGCCGCGAGTCGAGCGTCCCGCGCAGCTCCGCGACGCGGCGCTTGCCCTCCGGCGTGCCCATCAGGAACAGTCGAACCCCCATGTCGCCGGCGACCTGCAGCGTCGAGAGCAACTCCTCGGGCAGCACCTCGATCTCGTCGACCAGCAACAGCAACGTCTTGCCGTCGGCTCTGATCTCCGTGACGATCTCCCGGACGGCGTCTTTGGCCTCCTCGGTGATCCAGGGGACGCCGTCGCGGACCTGTTCGTACTCGTCGGGGTCGATCCCGTACCCGGCCTCGGCGGCCGCCTCGAGCAACGCCGCGTACAGCTTCCGGGGCGTGATCTCCCGAGGGTTGTCCAGCGCGGCCAGCACGTACTCGTCGTGTTTGCCCAGGTCCCGCCGGACGATCTCCCGGAAGGCGGTCTTTCCCGTCCCGTAGGGGCTGACGAGCCCGATGTGCTGGTCGCCCAGCAGCCAGGCGGTGACCTGGTTGAGCATCTCTGTGTCGTGGCGGACGTACAGCGGCTCGGGCATCCGAGAGAGGCCCGCCTCCTCGGTAAAGGGCAGGTCCGTCACCGCTTCCGGATCGCCCCCCAGCGCCCGACCGAACGACAGCAGCCGCTCGCGGACTTCCTCGAGCTGATCGAGCAACACCCCCTCCGAGGGGGACTCCGAACGCCGTTCGTCCTCGGCGCGCAACTCGCGCAACCGCTCGACAACGTCGCCGACGCGCTGACTGTCCGAGCGCGTGACGTCGACGTTCGAGTCGGAGTCCTCGGTCACTGTCTACCCCCTGTGGTGGCTATCATAGTGTGGTTTTCGGTACGGGATCATACGTTTTCCGCCTGGAAACACACGAGATACACCGAAAGAAGCGTCGAACAGGCGTCTGACGCGCCGTCACGTGCGGCCGGAACTGTTGTCACCCGGTGAACTGGTGGTAGTCCATGCCCTTGTGTTTCATCTCGTTGTGCTTGCGTTCGAGGAACGAGTAGACTGACCCGTGGGGTGCACCCTCGATGATCATCTCTGCGGCCTCCCGAGCGGCTTCGACCTGTTCGGGGTCGCCGATCATGCCGAACGTCGACCCGTAGATCGACACCGACGCGCCGGACAGTTCCTCCATCAGTTCGCGCGTCCGCCCGTTTTCGCCGATGAGCCGCCCCTTGATACGCTTGAGATCTTTCTTGTTGCGAGCGACCTCGTCGATGTCGATCACGTCGAACAGCATGAGATCGTCTTCCAGCAGCGCCAGCGCGTCTTCCGGGGCGAACCCGCGTCCGATCGCCTTCACGATGTCCGGCCCCTTCAGCGCCGTCACGGGGTCGCCGACGGACTTGACCTTGACGGCACCGCTTTCGCTGTCGATATCCAGGCGAACCTCCGCCCTGGATTCGATCTCGCGCATCGTCTCACCACCCTCGCCGATGAGAACGCCGATCCGGTCCTGCGGAATCTTCACGTGTTGCATGAGCGACGCTATGCGATGAACCTGGATAAGTGTTCGCCACTGCGTCCGGGCTTCCTGGCCGCTACGGCCCTATCGACTCGGCCAGCGACCGTCTCTGCAACGTCCAGGTGACTCCGACGGCGACGACGCCGACGACGACCGCGACGCCGAACTTCACGAGGAGGTCGACCCGCCGGTCAGCTACCAGTTCGTAGGCCTGGAGCAACACCAGAAACGACAGCGCACTGATCACGCCCCACAGGACGACGGCTCGGCGCGTGCGATCCATCGTCACTTCGTCGCGACGGCCTCGACCTCGACGTCGACGTCCTTCGGCAGTGCGGCGACCTCGACGACGCTCCGGGCCGGCGGATCCGCCTCGAAGAACGTCTCGTAGACGTCGTTCATGGTCTCGAAGCGCTCGATGTCGGTCAGATAGACCGTGACTTTCAGAGTCTGGTCCATGCTCGACCCCGCGGCTTCCAGGACCGCCTCGACGTTCTGTAAGGCTTGCTCGGTCTGGACGTCGATGTCGGCGTGATCGAGGAGATCACCCTCCGCGGTCAGCGGGATCTGTCCCGCCGTGAATACCAGATCGTCGGTCTCTGTGGCCTGGCTGTAGGCCCCGACCGCGGCCGGGGCGTCGTCGGTGCTGACAGTGCGTCGCATGCGTGAACGCCCGCACGGAACCGACATAAAGGTGGTCTGCTCTCGACGGGCGTTAGACCGCTGTGTTAGGGTAAATCAAATAACGCTATATCGAATCCGACTCGTGGCGCCCGATAATCGCACTGCGAGGGAAGCGACGGGCGTCACGCGTACGCTTCGAACTCCTCGCCGAACACGAGGAAGTAGCCGGTGCCGACAACGCCGACGACGGCGGCGAGGGTGAACGCCACTTCCGGGCTGACGGCGTCCCAGAGGTATCCACCCAGGGCTGCACTCGGGATGACGACTGTGTTCCGCAACAGGTAGTAGGTGCCCGTGACTCGCCCGCCCGCGTCCTGTTCGGCGGGGCCGACGATCAGGGCCTTGTGGGAGGGCAGGCCTGCAAAGCGAAGCCCGGAGAACGCGAACACGAGCACCATCGCCCATTGCAGCCCCACCGCCGGGGCAAGCACCTCCGGGCCAGCGATGAGGACGACGGGGAAGGTACCGTAGACGAGAAAGCCCAGCGCGACGATCGGCTTGAGACCGATCCGTTCGGCGAGTTTGGCTGCCGGTGCCATCGTCACAAGCGCGACCAGCATCTCCACGCCCAGCAGGTACCCGAAGAAGGCCGCCGGCGAGAGATCAATCGCGTACGAGCGCCCGCTCAGCGCCACCGTCGCCTCGAAGCCGACCTCGTAGAACCGCGTGACCACCAGCACGAAGAACACGTAGACCATCCCGTTGGCGAACCGGACCAGCGTATCGCCCACGAGGAGGGGACGAAGCGTGTCGGGCATCTCCCGGAAGTCCCGACGGATCTCCTCGAGACCCTCGAAGCTGCCCCCGATGGTGTCCTCGCTCGCGTCGTACAGCCAGTGCTGGACGACCGTGCCGACGGCCCCGAACACGACCGCGACGGCGAGTACGTACTGGAAACTCACCGTAAATTCCGGGTGGAGGCCGATCAGCACGGCCGCGAGCACGGGACCGGCGAAGAACGCCGTCCGACGGAACGTCTCGGTGGACGCGAACCCGGCCGCCAGCTTCGAGGGATCGGTCGCCTGCTTGACGACCGCGAACGTCGCGCCCAGCCCGAAGGACTTCCAGGCTTGCGCGAGCAAGAGTCCGACGAAGACCCACGCCCACGGCTCGATGGCCACGCCCGCGAGTTCGACCGTCCCGACGGCGGGTGCGATCAGCCAGACTGCGAACCCGGCCGTCGAGAGCAATCCGAAAAGCGTCAGCGCGTACCGGGAACCGATCCGATCGGAGATCGCGCCGCCCGGATACGGGTACACCGCCGAGATGACGTTGCCTACAGTCCCATAGAGGCCGATGACGAACCCGGACGCACCCAGCGCCGCCATGTACTCCGGGAGATAGCGACTCGTCATCTGAAAGCCCAGGCTGAACGCGAACATCGCCAGCGACAGCACCAGCACGTCCCGTTCCAGCGCGAAGAACTGTCGGAACGCCTCCAGCGGCCCCGATTCGGCCCTCTCGCCATCCGCCTGTTCCTGACTCATGGTCCGGGCCCGTTCGTGTCCTTCTCGCAGGAACCGTTATTTGCATCGGTCTCTGCAAGCGGGGCCGCACACGATCCCAGAGATTCTATATATCGATATATGATTTATTGCACCCCTCCCG
>JBMCBU010000088.1:0-7649 GCA_048623335.1 Halapricum sp. | reverse complement strand
TCTGGACGTAACGGTCGAGAAGTGGCGATTCGCGTGCGTATATGCCGGCGTCGTCTACCATGTGCGTACGGTCGTCCGTGCGAGACTTGATACTGCCGGCTATACCTTTTCGCACGTATTTCGCCACCCGTGGCGAAAATCTTCACGAACGTATAGCCGGCAGTATGAAGATGATCCTGTCCGGGAAAGCAACGCTTAGGGTCACGGGGCTGTCATCCCCTGACATGCCGAGCGCAGCAGACCTCGCCGAGCGCGTCAGGGACGGCGACCTCCGACTGTACGAACTGCAAGATCACGCGGACGCCGAGACCGCGGCCGCGGCCCGCCGACAGCTTCTCGCGGAGGAAGCCGGGGCCGACCTCGAGACCGTCGGCGACTACTCGTTCCCCGCCGAGCGCGCCGATCCGAACATCGAGAACATGATCGGTGCCGCCCAGATCCCGATGGGCGTCGCCGGACCGGTCCCGATCGACGGCTCCGCGGCCGACGGCGACTTCTACGTCCCGCTGGCCACGACCGAGGGTGCACTGGTCGCCAGCGTCAACCGCGGGATGGCCGCCATCCGCGACGCAGGCGGTGCCAGCGCCGAGGTCCTGAAGTACGGGATCACGCGCGCCCCGGTGTTCTCTGTCGCCGACGTCAAAGAAGCCGCCGACGTCGTCGAATGGGTCGAGGAAAACGAGGAGGCGATCGCGGAAGTCGCCAACGAGACGGATCCACACATCGAGTACCAGGACGTGACGCCGTACGTCGTCGGGGACAACGTCTACCTCCGGTTGCACTACGACACCGGCGACGCGATGGGGATGAACATGGTCACCATCGCCAGCCGATCGGTCGCCGAACTCGTCGAAGCGGAGACGCCCGCCTCGCTCGTGGCCGTCTCGGGCAACCTCTGTAACGACAAGAAGCCCGCCGCGATCAACGCTGTCGAGGGACGGGGCTACACCGTCGCTGCGGACGTCTTCCTGCCCAGCGAGGTCGTCGAGGATCGGTTCGGGACGACCGCTGAGGCCATCGCCGAGGTCAACACCCGCAAGAACCTCGTCGGCAGCGCGAAAGCGGGTGCGCTCGGGTTCAACGCCCACGTCGCCAACATCCTCGGTGCGGCCTTCCTCGCGCTGGGCCAGGACGAGGCCCACGTCGTCGACGGCTCGAACGCGATCACCAGCGTCGAGGCCCGCGAGGACGGGCTGTACGCCTCTGTCACCTTCGCTTCGCTTCCGGTCGGGACCGTCGGCGGTGGCACCGGCTTGCCCACCCAGTCGGAAGCACTGGAGGTGCTCGGACTCGCCGGCGGTGGCGATCCCGTCGGGACGAACGGGAACGCGCTGGCGGAGGTCATCGCCGCGGCCGGACTCGCCGGCGAGCTCTCGCTTTTGGGTGCGCTTGCAGGTCGCCATCTCGCCAGCGCGCACGAAGAGCACGGACGGTAACACGACACGGACACGCGACACGCAAGCCCATCCGGATGCCATGACACACGACACGCCCGGCGACGACGACAGCGACCGGCGGTGGTGCGATCGGTGTCAACTCGCGGTCGAGCCGGTCGACGGCGACTCGGGGCCGGAGTGTCCGGCCTGTGGGGCGGAACTGGACTGATCGGGCTTTGCTCGTCCAGCGCCGACATGCCTCGCAACGTTTATCAGTCTCCGTATCGACTGTGTAGATGCAATGGCGAAAGGTACGGTTGATTTCTTCAACGACACAGGCGGTTACGGCTTTATCGAGACTGAGGACGCGGACGAGGACGTTTTCTTCCACATGGAAGACGTTGGCGGCCCGGACCTTGAGGAAGGCACAGAACTGGAATTCGACATCGAACAGGCCCCCAAAGGCCCGCGCGCGACCAACGTCAAGCGCCTCGACTGAGGCTCCGCCTCTCTCGGGTGACGACCGCGGACGCGAGCACACCAATTTTCGTTTCTTTTGCCCGGTGAGCGATGCGGCCAGCGAGACGTTCGTGGCGGCACTGGCCATCACCGGGCGGTGAATTTTCCGAACCGTTATTGCCAACAGATCAGACTGCGCTGGCGACGGCACATAATTGCCAGGACAGTTCCAACGATCCCACTGAACCTGCTGCAGCCATCAGACCTATATTCGAATCGACGAAACGACACGTATGATACTTTCGCTGGCGAAACGCCTCCTCAAGATCGTTGGCGGATTGTTGGCTCTCGCGATTGTCCTGCTGGCAGTCGGCTTTTACACTGGGGCTATCGGTGTCCCGAGCGTGACGGTCGAGAACCCCGGTGAGTGGGGAACGATGACCGATGAGACGACCGAAATCGAAACGACGATACACGTCGAGAACCCGAATCCCCTCGGCATCAGCATCTCCGAGGGGGTCGCCGCGCAATACTGGGTCGATCTTAACGGCATCAGACTCGTCGAGGGTGAGCGCGAGTCGATTTCGATACCGGAGGGATCGAGTACGCTCACGCTCACATCGACGATGGACAACGACAAAATCGTGTCGTGGTGGGTGGAATACGTCCGCAACGACGAGACGATAGCGATGCACGCGACGGGGAACGCGACGGTCGACGCGTTCGGTGACCGGCACGTTTCGTTTCCAGTCCACGAGGAGACACTCCTCGAAGACAGCCGGCCAGTGATCGAGGCGTTCTCGGCCGCTATCTCGACGATGGAAGGTGAGTACACGGTCGGCACCGAACCGGCGACGGCCGGCTACGAGGTCCGCGACACGAGCGCGGAGTGGGCGACGATAACCGAAGACCGGTCGAACATGACGCTGACGCTTGAGGTCCACAATCCCGGCTCCGTGCCGGTCGCGCTGGTCCCCGACGGCTTCAGGCTCGACGCCACGGCCAACGACGTCGAGTTGTTCACCGCGAGCGGGGACGAACTCACGCCCGACAGCGTCGACAGCGACGCGATACTCGAGTCCGGTGAGACCCGGACCGTCGAGTACACCGTGGCCATGGACAACGACAATGTCGACGACTGGTTTCTGAGCCACATCCGAAACGGCGAACAGTCGGATCTGGTGATCGAACCACGTATGGAGTTCGGCGTCCCGGAAACCGGAGACACGATCACGATTCCCGAAGACGGCGGCTATCAGTGTCAGTTCAGCACGGCTATCCTCGAAGACCAGGACAGTGACTCGAACTGCGGCTCCGGCGGTTCGGCAACTGTCGAGTGAGCTGACCTTCCTACCCACGATTGTCGGACTGGCGGCAACGACTACCGGGACGCGTATCCTTACAGCACATTGAAACTTATGTGTCGTATGGCGTCACGAAGTCAGTTATACAGCTGTCCGTCCTGTGGAAACGGCCGTCGCACGGAGGTAGGCCGCGACCCGGTTCCGGGGGGTATCGACTGGAGACACTACGAGTGTAAGGCGTGCGGATACGAGTGGCGGTCGTAGCCTTCTCGTAGCTCGGGCCCCGACCCCGCGGTATGATCGAACTGCACGTTGCCTTCCTGGTGGTGGTCGTGGGGACCGAAGCGTTTTTCGCTGGGCTCGCGCTTCTCAACGTCCGGTATGGTGTCGACACCGTCGCCGAGCGAGTCGACTGGGTGACCGACCGGCTCGGCATCGACGACACCAGCCGATTGGTCGCCTACCAGCGTGCGGGCACTGGACTGTCGCTACTGCGGTCGACAGTCGGGCTCGGAGCGGTTCTGCTGGTGCTGTATTCAGGACTGTTCGGTGACGTCGTCGCCGCGCTGGAGGGGCTCGCTCTGTCGCCGATCGCACGCGGCGTGCTCTTTTTCGTCGGCCTGGTCGCGGCCGTCCGGATCGCCGGCGCACCGTTCTCGCTGTACGAGACGTTCGTCGTCGAAGCGCAGTTCGGGTTCAACCAGCAGTCGCCGCGGCTCTGGCTGCGAGATTTCCTCGTCGGCCTGGCTGTCTCGCTCGTCTTGGTAGCGGTCGTCGCCGGCGGCGTCCTGCTGACACTGGAGCTGTTTCCCGAGTGGTGGTGGGTCGGCGCGTGGGGGTTGTTCGTCGGTTTCTCGCTGGCGATGTTGGTGATCTATCCACGGGTGATCGCGCCGCTGTTTTACGACTTCGAGCCGATCGAGACGGGTGACCTTCGGGATGCGGTCGAGGAGGTCTTCGAACGTGCCGGTTTCTCCTGTGAGCAGGTGTACCAGATGGACGCCTCGAGCCGCTCCTCGCACTCGAACGCCTACTTCGTCGGATTCGGCCGAACTAAGCGGGTCGTCTTGTTCGACACGTTGATCGACCAGATGGGTCGCGAAGAGATCAAAAGCGTCCTCGCCCACGAACTGGCCCACTGGAAGAAGGGCCACATCTGGACGCAACTCGCCAGTTCGGCCCTGCGGATCGGGCTCGTGCTGGCGGTTTTTTCTGTCCTGCTCGAACAGTCCTGGCTTTACGGGATGTTTGGGGTCGCGGAGACGAACTACGCCGGACTCGTACTCGGCTCGTTGTGGATCGAACCGCTGGTGCGTCTCAGTGCGCCCGTGGAGAACAAACTCTCGCTGGCTCACGAACGTGAGGCTGATCGCTTCGCCGTCGAGGTCATGGGCGGCGGGGCCGCGATGGCGGACGCGCTGGCCAACCTGACTAGCGAGAACCTCGCCAACCCGTTTCCCCATCCCCTCTATGCGACGTTCCACTACACGCACCCGCCGATCCCCGAGCGGATCCGCTATATCGAGAGCGAGAGCGACGGTGGTTCTACGGATACGATCGCGACGAGCGACCCACCAGCCTGACGCTGATATCCCTGTCACGACCTGCCATAGTGCTCATTGTCGGTCTGCTCCGGATCGACCGCACGATGTCGTCCTCGTGAGTGAAACGAGCGAGGGCTCGTCAGCGCGTCACTCTGACGGCGTGCAGTCTACCGGTACACCGTTACAGCAATCACTATTAGACGGTTCTCCGATATAACGGACGATATAAGACGGCTCACCCACAAACGGTGGCGTAATGGATCTGCCCGAGTCCGTCAGATCGACGCTCGACGCTCTTCCGTCCCTGCGTACCGTCGTGGTCGCCGTCGTCGTGTCGCTCGGATTGATCGCTCTGCTGGTAACGGTACTGGTCGCGACCGGCGTTCTCGCCCAGCCGACCGTCGAGAGCATCGACAGTCAGTGGGGCGAGGCGACCAACGACACGACACAGATCGAGACGCAGACCCGCGTGGACAACCCGAATTCGATCGGGACACCTGGTGTCGTCTCCGTCGAGTATACAGCATCGCTGAACGATGTCGTCCTCGCGGAGGGCGAAGAGTCGGGAATCGGGCTCTCGTCCGGCGAGAACACGATCGAGTTTACTGCCGCGATGGACAACGACCGGATCGCCGAGTGGTGGGTCACGCACGTCAACGGCGACGAACGCTCGACGATGACGATCGAACCGACGGTGAGCGGGCCGGGAGTCAGCCAGTCGCTGCCTGACCAGACATCGGACGTCGAGACCGATCTGCTCTCGCCGTTCGAGAACGACACCGACGAGACTGTGACGGTCGACGGCCAGCCGCTGCTCGTCCTTGGCGAGCGCGACGCGAACTGGGGCGAGGCGACCGACGAGACGACGCCGCTGACACTGTCTGCCGATCTAGAGAACGCCCACGACCAGCCCGTCACGCTCTCCGGCGTCGAGTACGTCGTCACGATGAACAACGTCACCCTGGGATCCGGTCAGACGACCGAGGGGATCGAACTCGAGCCGGGCGATTCGGGGACGCTGAACGTCGATGCGGCCCTGGAGACGAAGCAGTTCGCGGACTGGTGGCCGACGCACGTCCGCAACGACGAGACCAGCCGGATGCGCGTCCAGCTGTACGGGCTCGTCGAGGAAGACGGCAATCAGACCCGCGTCCCGGTGCAACTCTACCAGCAGCGCCTCGAGTTCGAGACTGACCTGCTCGGCGACGGCGGAACGAGCGTCGAGTCGCTGCCGAGTCTGCACGATCCGGTGACGGTTCCGACCGTCGAGGACACCGACCGCGAGTGGGGGACGATCACCAACGAGACGGCCGAGATCGTGACGACCGGAACCCTGAACAGTACTGACGACATCGAGCGGTTGCGAAACGTGACGACGCTCACGGTCGACCAGCAGAGCACGATCAACGACGTGACCGTCCTGGACGAGCGAGAGACCGAACCGCTTCCGGACGACGACTCGGTGACTGCGACCGGCGAGATGGACAACGAGCGGTTCGTCGAGTGGTGGCCGGAGCACGTCAACGACGGCGAACAGTCGACCGTCGAAGCGCGTGCCGACGCGACGGTCGACGTCGGAATCACGCAGTTCCGACGCTCGCTGGTCGATCGATCGGACGTCTTCGAGACCGACATCCTCGGGACGGTCGGCGACGACGAACCACAGACGATCACGGCTGCCAACGAGACGCTGGTGACGCTTGCCGGCCAGGACGCGACCTGGGAGACCGCGGACGCCGAAACGACGCCGTTTACCGTCGAGACGACAGTCGAGAGCGAGCACTCCCGTCCGGTCGAGTTCGCGGGCGTCGAGTACACGGTCACGATGAACGACGTGACGGTCGCCGAGGGCGAAACCGAGGACGAACTCACGGTCGCCCCTGGAGACACCGAATCGCTCGCGGTGACCGTTCCCATGGAGACGCCGAAACTGGCGGACTGGTGGGCCACACACCTCAAAGACGGCGAGCAGTCGAACGTCTCCATCCGGATTCACGGGCTCGTCGAGCGTGACGGCGACCGCGAGCGCGTGCCGGTCGCGCTGGTGACAGAACGGTTCCGGACGACGACCGATCTCCTGGGTGGCTCGGGTACGGCCGTCGAGCAACTCCCCGCAGAGCGGACGGACGTCGAAGAGCCGACGGTCGAGGGTATCACCCGCGAGTGGGGCGAGGTGACCGACGAGAGTACTGAAGTACATGCGGACGTGACCGTCGAGAACCCCAACACTGACTCCGGGATCAACGACTTCGTTCGGATGACGACGAGCGCCGAGACGTCGATCAACGATGTCTTTGTCGGGTCGGGCCAGCGCACAGACGAGACGCTCTCGGCCGGGACGAACGAACTGCCCGTGACGAGCGAACTCGACAACGGCGAGGTGCCGACGTGGTGGGCTCGCCACCTCAACAGCGGGGAGACCTCGCGAACGGTCACGACGACCACGACGACCGCCGACGTCGGCTTCACGACGGTCGACGTGGCGACTCCGGACGCGAACTCGACGACCGAGACGGATCTGCTCGCCGACCTGCACACCGACGAGCCACAGCCGGTCGGTACGAGCGATCGCCAGTACTTCCTCGCCGAGTCGACGACCGCAGAGTGGGGCCAGGCGACGCCACAGGTCGCGCCCCTCGACGTCCAGAGCACGCTGGCTAACGAGCAGCCAGTGCCGGTCACGATCCAGGAGATTCACTACGAGGTCTCGATCGGCGGCGTCACGCTGGCAGCGGACAGCCAGTCCGACGGCACGACGATCGCGCCGGGCGAGAGCGAGGTCGTCGACCTGACCGTCGATCTCGACAACTCCCGGATGGACGAGTGGTGGGTCACGCACGTCCGCAACGGCGAGCAGTCGGCACTCGCGATGGACGTGACAGCGACAGTGGAGACCAACGGCGAGACGCAGACTGTTCCGCTGTCGATGTTCTCGACGAACCGAACCGTCGAGACGGATCTGCTGG
>JBMCBU010000087.1:0-7685 GCA_048623335.1 Halapricum sp. | reverse complement strand
TCGGATTCATCCCCGCGCTCAAAGCGCGGGGCTTTCTCCTCAAACTTCCGTAAGCCCTATGCCCGCAGACACCTCGGTTTCGGTGTGGCCCCTCACGCAGACAGCGAGACCGAACTCCCCGTCTCCGAGGTGCTCCCGGAGTTCGCCGACGCCTTCCCCTTCGAGCGGTTCAATCGGATGCAGACCGAGACGCTACCGGCGCTGCTCGAGCGTTCGGACAACGTCGTCGTGAGCGCGCCGACCGCCAGCGGCAAGACCGCCGTCGCCGAGGTCGCGATCTGTGAGACGCTTCGGGCGGGCGGGACCGCACTCTTCATCGCTCCGCTGCGCGCGCTCACCAACGAGAAAGAACGCGAGTGGGAGCGCTTCGAGGAGCTGGGGTATTCGGTGTACGTCGTCACCGGCGAGCGCGACCTCAACCCGCGCCGGGCCGAGCGCGCGGACGTGCTCGTGATGACTCCCGAGAAGGCCGACTCGGCGACCCGCAAACACGACACGTCCCGGTACTCATTTATCAGTGACATCGACACCTGCGTCATCGACGAGGTGCACCTGCTCGACTCCGAACGGCGCGGATCGGTGCTCGAGGTGACGATCTCGCGGTTCCGTCGGCTCTGTGACCCCCGGATCGTCGCACTCTCGGCGACGATGCCCAACATCGAAGACGTGGCCGACTGGCTCGATGCCCCGCCGGAGACGACCTTCGAGTTCGGCGACTCTTACCGGCCGGTCCCGCTCAACGCCGACGTCAAGACTTACACCCACGGCGACAACGCCTTCGCCGACAAGTACCGCCGGCTCTATCGCACGATGGATCTCGTCGAACCCCACCTGGAGGACGACGGCCAGGCGCTGGTCTTCGTCTCCTCGCGGCAAGACACCGTCCAGGCCGCAACAAAGGCCCGTGACGAACTGGTCGAACGCGACGTCCCGATGGGTGCCCGTGGCGACTACGACTTCCACAACGACGCCGCCGAGTTGAGCAACGACACGCTCCGGCAGTCCGTGCTCGACGGCGTCGCCTTCCACCACGCCGGCCTCTCGCGGGCGGACAAGAACCGCGTCGAACAGTGGTTTCGCGAGGGGAAGATCCAGCTGCTGTTTTCGACCTCGACGCTCGCCTGGGGCGTGAACCTGCCCGCCCGGTGTGTCGTGATTCGAGATACCAAGTACCACGATCCCCTCGAGGGCGAAGTCGACATGAGTCCCCTCGACGTCCTCCAGATGCTCGGACGCGCGGGCCGGCCCGGCTACGACGACACCGGCTACGCCTGGGTGATCGCCGACCGCAGTGAAGCCGACAAGTACCGACGGCTGCTCCGTGACGGCAAGGAGATCGAGTCGCGACTCGCCGAGGACCTGGATTCCCACCTCAACGCCGAGATCGCGATGGGGACGATCGACGACCTCGAGGACGTCCTCTCGTGGCTGGAGACGACCTTCTATCACGTCCGCGCCGCGAGCACGCCCGAGCAGTACGCCGACGCCGGGGACCTCCGCGAGCACGCCTCGGGGACGCTTCGCGGGCTGGTCGACCGCGGCTTCGTCGAGATGGACGACGATCTGTCGGTCGATGCGACCGCGCTGGGACGGCTCGCCTCGAAGTTCTACCTCCGGCTCGATACCGCCCGATCGTTCGCCGATCTGGCCGCGGACGCCGACGACCTGACTGACGACGCCATTCTCAGGGCCATCGCGCAGGCGGGTGCTTTCGATAGCGTCTCGGCCCGACAGGACGAGGGGGACGCCGTCGATGCAGTGCTGGGCGGCCGCGGCGAGTCGCTCGATCCCGGCCCGCGGAAGGTGTATGCGATCCTCCGGTCGGGGATGAACGGGACCGTCCCCTCGGAACTGAAAAGCGACGCCTGGGTGATCCGCCAGAACGCGCTGCGTCTGCTCGCGGCGCTGCGGGCGTTTCTCGATCGGTTCGCGGACGCTCGCGCGGCGAACCTGGCCCGTCGCGTCGAGGCGCGTGTCGACCACGGGCTCAGCGACGGTGCGGTCGGGCTGACAGCTATCGACGGCGTCGGCTCCGGTCGAGCGAAGACGCTCGCAACTGCCGGGTTCGCCACGCCGGCGGACGTGCTGGACGCCGACCTCGCCGACCTCACTGCCGCCGGGTTGAGCGAGGGCGTCGCCGAACGAATCCAGGAGCACGCCCGCGACCTTCCACGAGTCGTCGTCGAGTGGGGATCGTTCCCCGAGACGATCGTTCACGGCGAGAACAGCATGGAGGAGGTGACCGTCCGCAACGTCGCCGGCGGTGCCCGTGCCGGCGTCCGGATCACGGTCAACGGCATCGAGATGACGGCGACCGACTGCTATCTCGGCGAGACGACGCTCCCCGTCGGGGTCTTCGGCGGCGACGCCGACCAGCTCACGTTCCGGGCCGAGGTCGCCTACCCCGAGCTTCCGCTGGAACCCGTCGTCGACACGCGGTCCGTGGACGTGCTGGACCTGCGATGAGCTCGGCTTCCAGCGAAACTGCCTGAAAAAACTCTATAAAACGTCTCGAAGCGTCTCATCCATTATTAAGCTAATGTCAACCTATGACATACCATTCAGACGGCCTGAGAAGGCCGTTTTTACTCGCGTAAAATGATGCTAACGGTCGACTCCCTATATGTAGGGGAGGCGTGTATACACTGGTGGGTGTCCCCGCGATGTCAAACGCGTCTCCGACTGGTACGGAAAGTCGCCGCGAGTCGCCCGGATTCGACGTGGCGACTGTACGGGCAACGATCGCTCCGACGGTTCGATTCGTCGGATTCTGGACAGCCGTCGTCCTGCCGTTCGTATATCTTCCCCTCCTGTTCACCGGCCTGGACGGCGCGACGATGCACGTCTTTATGGCCCTCCTCGTCGCCCACGTTCTCTCGCTGCTGCTCGGACGCGAATATGGACGATAGCCTTTCGCCGCTCGCTGTCTCTCCTACTCGAAGTGCTCGAACAGCACCGTCCGCAACTGCTCGGGACCGGAAACGACGGCGTCGACGACGTCGGGATCGATCCCGTCGTGGACGCCGGTGTAGCCGAGACACCGGATCCCGGCGGCTCTGGCTGCCTTCGCGCCCGTCGTCGAATCCTCGACGGCGACGGCCGAGTCGGGATCAGCCGTGAGCTCGTCCAGCGCCCGCCGATAGACGTCCGGTTCGGGCTTGCCGTTCGGCACGTTTTCCGCACTGACGATCGCGTCGAAGTGCCCGTCTAGACCGAACCGCTCGATCACGATCTCGATCCAGGCAGGCGGCGACGACGTCACCAGTCCGACGTCGATTCCGCCAGCCTGTATATCGGCGAGCAACTCCTCGAACCCGTCCATGAGATTCGCGCGCTCGCCGTAGATCTCCTCGGCGATGTCCTCGAACACCTCGATGTGGCGATCACGACCGACGGCGACCTCGTAGTGCTCGGCCAGGTAATCGTAGATCTCTCGGTAGTTCATCCCCATGACTTCCGCGGGATCGACGTCCTGATCCGGGACGACTTCTGGAAAGAGTCGCTCGGCTTCCATCTCGGGCCAGTACAGCTCCGAATCGATGACGACACCGTCCATATCGAACAGCACTGCGGTCATACCCACGCTTCGACGACGGCCGGGAAAGCGATGGCGATCCGCCGAGGGTTTAAGTTCGAAGTCGGGTCCACTCGGCCGTATGCACGATGCGATCGCAGTCAGGGCTGGGGAGTGTACGAGCACGTTCGACGGCAACCGGGTTCGCGCACACGAACAGCGCGGCCGGATGCTCGTCGTCGTCAAGCCGGACAACACCGTGTTAGTTCACGACGCCGACGGCTACCAGCCGGTCGCGTGGCTCACCCGCGCGGAATCAGTCACGGTCGAGGGCGATCGGATCGAGGCCCGCGATGGAGACCAGCATCTCCGGATCGATATCCACGAGGAGTTCGCGAGCGGTCGCCACCCCGCCAGCGCCGCCGGCCGACCGGTCGGGGAGTGTCCCGAGTGTTCGGGGACGCTCGTGCGCACGTCCGACGGTGTCTCCTGTACCGGCTGTTCGGTCCAGTTTGGGCTGCCCAGTGACGCGACCGTCCTCGAGGAGCGCTGTGACTGTGGGCTCCCGCTGATGCGCGTCGAGCGCGGCCACGCCTTCGAGGTCTGTCTCGACCGCGAGTGTGAGTCGATGGACGCGGCGATCAAGCGCGCGTTCGACCGCGAGTGGACGTGTCCGAACTGTGGCGGCGACCTCCGGATCCTCCGGCGCGGCGGCCTGCTTGCCGGCTGTGAGAACTACCCCGAGTGCGATACCGGATTCGCACTCCCCTCCGGAACGATTGTCGGCGAGTGTACCTGCGGGCTCCCGCTGTTTGACACCGATGGCGGACGGCGCTGTCTCGACGCGACCTGCGACGCTGCCGAGGCGGAACCGAAAGCCAGTGATAGGGATTCGCGTCGAAACCCATAGAGGGAAATCGACATCCATCACCCGATCGGCGGTGGTATTCGTCCGATCGGCTACGCGAATCACTATGAACTAGGCGCACCTGTCGAGGGATCGTAGCCTCTTTGCGCGCGAGCGGGCTGGATAGGGTATGGAACTCACCCTCGAGGGTTCGACCGTTCGCGGCGGCCGACAGGCGCGCGAGCGGTTCTACGACGCGCGCGGGTACGGACGCACGGTCGACGGTGACCTCGAGCTTGCGCCCGTCGAAGCCGCGCATATCCTCCTCCGCGGTGACGTCGAGACGATCCGGGATGCCGGTTCGGGCGAGCGGCTGGATTTCCGGGCGCTACTCGCCTCCGAGGTCGTCTCGGAGATCGACGTGCTCGTCTACAAGGACCTGCGCGACCGCGGGTTCTACCTCTCGCCGACCGACGAGGACGGCACTGACTTCCTGGTTTACCCGCGCGGCAAGGGGCCGTGGGACGACGCTGTCGCCTATCGAGTTCGGGCGATCGGCGAGCGGACCGACGTTCCGGCCCGCACGCTCGGAGAGACGGTGCTGGCCGTCGTCGACGAGGAATCCTCGATCACGTATCTCGAGACCGGCTGCCCCGACATCCAGGGGTCGACCGAGACTGACCTCCCGCGGGACGTCCCGGCCGAACTGCTCGAAGACCGAGTGCTCGTCTGGGACCCGCCGGCGGCCCTGTACGAACGTGGCTTTTACGGCCAGCCTCTCGAGGAGGGTGGGCCACTACAACTGTCACTGCTCGAAGCCGCGGCGTTGGCCGGCCGCGACGTGCTGGCGCTCGACGAACAAGCCGTCCTCGAGCGCGGTCGGAGAGTCGAGGGCGAGCGCTTCGACCGTCGACTGGCCGTCTATCGTGCGCTTCGTGCCCGGAACGTGGTACCCAAGACTGGCTACAAGTTCGGTGCCGACTTCCGGACCTACGCCGACGTCGAACACGTCGAGGAACTCGGTCACTCGGAGCTACTCGTGCGCGTGCTCCCGGCCGACCACGCGTTCGCGCCGCGGGACCTCGCGCTCGACGTCCGACTGGCTCACGGCGTCCGCAAGCGGATGGTGTTCGCGCTCGTCGGCGAAGGCATCGAGTGGCTGTCTGTCTCGCGGCTTACACCCTGATCAGCACTGCTTTACCCTGCGCTCTGGAACCACGGAACTGTCACGTTCGCCAGCCGTCGATGGGCGACCTCGTAGGACGTCCCCGACGGCTGGTCGCCCCGCTGCCCGGTGTAACTGCCGAACTGCGTGTGATTGACGCCCGGCAACTCCCTGACTGTCGCGTCGTCCGGCAGGTTCGCCCTGTTTCGCTCGTAGGTCCCTCGGTCGAGCACCGTGTCGGCTTCCCCCGTAACGCTCAACGCTCGCAGGTCTGTCCCGTCGATCGACCGGTCACAGTACGATCCCAGCAGGACGACCCCGGAGACCCGATCGGCGTGCTCGCTCGCGTAACGGCAGGCCATCGCCCCGCCCAGTGAGTGACCACCGACGTACCATTGCTCGAGGTCGTAGTCTTCGATCACGCGCGAGGCGGCACCCTGCTCGACCACGGCGAGATTCAGCGGCATCTTCACCACGACGACCGTCACGTTCGCCTCTGCGGCCAGTGGTGACAGCGACGACAGGTAGGCGTCCGGGTGGACGCGTGCACCGGGATAGAACACGAGTCCCGTCGTCGACTGCGCGTTCGCGGGCCGGAGGACGTACTCCCCGTCGACCCGCTCGAGGTCGATCCGGTCGTCGTCCTGGATGGCCTGGACGCTCGCGTCGCTTCCGTGGAACGGCGTCTCGACGTACAGCAGGAATCCCACGACGGCCAGCAGGAAGACCACGAGCATCCAGACGGCTATTCGCTCCCGGTTGTGCGCCAGCCACGTACGAACGTGTCCCATCACCGGAAACAAGAACCGACGTCGTCCTAACAGTACTGGTGCGTGCTGCCGACGCGATCACAGGTCCACACCGACTGCGTCTTCGACGCTGTCGAATCCGTCCCGCTCAAGCAGGGTCGCCAGCCCGCGGTTGATGTCGCGGGCGACGGTCGGCCCGCGGAAGACAAAGGCCGTATACAGTTGGACCATGCTCGCGCCCGCGCGAATCTTCCGGTAGGCGTCCGCGGCGGTGAACACACCGCCGACCCCGATCACCGGCACGTCCGTCCGCCGGGCGACGAACCGGACCGTCTCCGTCGCGGTCTCCTCGATCGGCTTGCCCGAGAGTCCCCCCTCCTCGACGCGACTCGCGCTCTCGAGGCCGTCCGGCCGTGCCGTCGAGGTGTTCGTCGCGATCACACCCTCCAGTTCGTATTCCTCGACGAGTTCGATCGTCTCTTCGAGCGCAGGCTCGGGCAGGTCCGGCGAGAGTTTTACGAGCAACGGAGCCGCCCCCGCGTCCCGGAGTTCGCCGAGAATCGCCTCCAGCGTCTCGCGGTTCCCGAGTTCTCTGAACCCCTCGGAGTTGGGGCAGGAGACGTTCACGACGAAGAAATCCCCGCCCGCTTTGACCTGCTCGTAGGCGCGGCGGTAATCCGCCGGTGCGTCTTCGGCTGGCGTCATCTCGTTTTTCGCGAGGTTCACGCCGACGGGATACCCCACGTCGGTCGACCGCAGGCGCTTTCCGACGACGTCGGCACCTTGGTTGTTCAGCCCCATACGATTGACCAGTCCCTCGTCTTCGACCAGACGGAACACCCGCGGACGGGGATTCCCGGACTGTGGTCGGGGGGTCACGCCACCGACCTCGACGTGGCCGAACCCCAGTCCGCGAAGCGTCCGCGGTACTTGCGCGTTCTTGTCGAAGCCGGCCGCCACACCTACCGGATTCGGAAACGTCTCTCCGAACGCCTCGACCCGCAACCGATCGTCGTCCACGGCGAGCTTTCGCCGGAGGACCGACGGCAGCGGCGTCCGATCAGCGACTGCCATGGCTGTATGTGCGATCGAATGGGCGCTC
This sequence comes from Halapricum sp., assembly GCA_048623335.1. Classification (GTDB taxonomy): domain Archaea; phylum Halobacteriota; class Halobacteria; order Halobacteriales; family Haloarculaceae; genus Halapricum. The sequence goes on along the minus strand of JBMCBU010000087.1, from coordinate 308 downwards.
TCGGGCGGCAGTCGAAAGAAAAGCGGCCGGAGGCGCTCGTAGAGGCTCATCGGTTAGAAATCGTGCTCCACGTCCTCCTGGTCGGCTTTCTGGATGATGATCTTGTTGTCCCGCACTCTGACGAACACTTCGTCGCCGATCTCCATGCCTGCGACGGCGAGCTCGTCCTCGTGGAGGTTGATGTGGACGTTGTGATACTCCCCGTCCTCGTCTTTGGCACCACTCGGGCTGAGCTTTTTCTTTCGCACCATCGCGCTATCTTGTCTCGTTCATCGCCACAGGATATACTTAAGTTTACCGTGCCCGGC
>JBMCBU010000086.1:0-7862 GCA_048623335.1 Halapricum sp. | reverse complement strand
CGTTTCACGACCGAACGCGGCAGGTCACGACAGTGTTCATCCCGTCCTGTCCCTCAACTGACTCCGTCGTGACGTTCACCCCAAGGAGATCAGCCTCGTCGAAAACTGCAGTGGGGATCGAGCGGAGTCGGTCCGCGTCGGCCCGGTCCTCGTCGAGGACGATACGGATCTGGTTACGGTTGCGCGTGACCTCGAGTACGTCGTAGCCGCCGTCTTCGAACCCCGCTTCGAGTGCCGCAAGCTGATCGTCCATACGAGAGGGTTCTCGCTCCGACGACGTAAAACCCACCGAAGACGGATGATAAACTCGAGTTAATCCGGCTTGATTATCGTATCGATACTTGTTTGTCGGGAACGACTGTCCAGACACACATGGTTCCCGTACTCGAAACGGATCGACTCGAGCCGAACCGCGAGACAGCACGCTCGATAGGTAAATTGCTGTTCGGTGCCGTCGCGGGAGTGCTCGTACTGTCGCTCGTGACGGTTTTACCGGGCGTCGACCGGCTGGTACCGGGGACGACGATCTCGATCGCGGCGCTCGTCCGTGGGATCGCCGCGCTCGCCGTCGCGGGCGTGCTGGTCTATACGGCCTCGGGGCTCGCGGCGTTCGTCGCGACGACCGTCCGGGGAGAGATGACCGAACACGCAGCGTCGATCGGCTACTGGCTGGTCGTGCTCGTCGCCGTCCTGGTCGCCCACTGGGGGCTGGCAGCGCTGATTGCCGGGCTGTTCGGCGGCCTCGTGTGGGCCTACGACGCTGTGTTCCTGCTGCTAGGGCTCGGTCCGCTGGTGGTAATCGCCACCCGGCTGTACGCGGCGCTCGACCCGGCGGCGGACCTGTTCGCGCAGACAGTGGCCGGAAACGGAGGGAGCTAGATGGCGGCCCGATCGTCGCTTTCGACGGCACAGTCGTCCCGCCTGTCGCTTCTGTCGGGGTTCGTCGCCGGTGTGCTGGCCTGGATCGCGGGATACGTCGTCACGTACCTGGTCGTCGCCCCGGACCTGAGAGACTCGGGACTCAACCGCTTGATCGAAGCGCTTGACAGCGAACCTGCGACCGCCGAGCTGGTCGGCTGGGTGTTCTTCAACGCCCACTTCGTTGATACCGTATTCCAGGGACTTCCAATCGTCGGGAACGAGACGGCGTCGTACGTCGGCGGCGAGGGCGGGTTCACCGTCCTGCTGTATCTGGTTCCCGCCGTCACGTTGCTGGTCGCTGGCCTCGCGCTGGCGATGGCGAACGGGACGACCGACGTCTCGACGGGGGGGCTTGCCGGCCTGACGGCGCTTCCCGGCTACTTCCTCGCGGCAGCCGTGACCGCGATCACCGTCGAGGTGACGACAGCCGGTGCGAGCGCTGGGCCGGATCTCCTCGCCGCCCTGATCCTCGCCGGGGTCGCGTACCCGATCGTCCTCGCCGGTTCCGGTGGCGTCCTCGCGGCCGTGGCGAACCGGCGGTGACCTGATACGGGTCACGATTCGCCCCGGACACTCTCGGCCCCGAGTCTGGCCGCGACGAGGCCGCCGACGATGGTCGGAAGCCAGTAGGTCGCCAGTCGATAGACGAGCACGGTGGCGACAGCACCGCCGTTCGAGACCGCCGTGAGAGACACGAGAATCGCGGCGAATGCTGTTTCGATCGCACCTGAACCGCCGGGAAACGGCGTCGCACCCGCGATCGAGCCGATCGGGACAGCGATCAGCGCAGCGGCCAGTGGAATCGACTCTCCGACCGAGATTGCCGCCGTCCACAGCGCCGTTCCCAGCACGAACCACCCGACCGTCGAAAACCCGCCGGCGAGTGCGAGTGCCCGTCGATCGGTACCGATGCGGTCGATCGATTCGAAAAAGCCCCTGATCCGACTGTGAATGGCCTGCGAACCCGGCGGCGTCAGTCCGGGAATCACCCGCGAGATGGTGCGGACGATCGGAGTGGCAACAGTCGTGAGCGCCCGTTCGATCCGGTGGTGGTAGTGATAGACCAGGACAGCGACGCCGATGACGAACACGAACAGGCCAGCCAGGATGGTGACAGAGAGATACACGTCCCTGACGGCCTCCAGCCCGAACAGCCCGATCCCGATCAGTGCCATCCCGATCGACGGGACGAAGTGGAGCGTGTCGACGCTGGCGATCGCCGCGAGTCCGGTCTCGTACTCGCTGTCGGCCGCCTCGGAGATGAGAAGCGCGCTGACCGGCTCCCCTCCGGCCTGCCCGAACGGGGTGATGTTGTTCGAGAACATCGCTGCGGTGAACACCAGTACGGCCCTTGGTGCCGACACCGGCGCGCCGAGCGCTCCCAGAACGACGTACAGCGACAGTCCCCAGGCGACGAGCCACACGGCCGTGAGAGCGACGATGACCGCAACGAGCGACGGCCGGGCGCGTCCGAGCGCGGCCAGGGTCTCCTCGACGCCGGCGACCCAGACGAGCGCACCCAGGACGGCAATCGCGACCAGAAAGAGCAATATCGTCACCCACCGGTCACCGTTCATGTTCCGGGTGCACGCCCGACGCCGGCTTGAACCCTCCGGATCGACATCACGTCGGCGCGCAGGCGTGTCGGTTTGGCGCCCTCCCGGCTCTCGGGAATGTCGGTGTTTTTGCCGTTCGACACCCAACCGGGCGTATGGACGAGCGGACGATGCTGGGGCTGCTCGCCGATCGCCTCCCGCGGGCGGGCGACGACGCAGCCGTGGTCGACGGGCTAGTCGTGACGATCGATATGCTGCACGAAACCACTGATTTCCCAGCAGGGACGACCAGATACACGGCTGGCTGGCGGGCTGTCGGCGCGTCGCTTTCTGACGTGGCCGCGATGGGGGCCGATCCGACGGCGGCAGTCGCGGTCTACGGCGCTCCGGAGTTCGATCGAGGGGCGATACTGGCGTTCGTCGACGGTGCTCGCGACGTCTGCGAGGCGGTCGGGGCCGAGTACGTCGGCGGCGACCTCGACAGTCACGAGGAATTTACCGTCGCGACGACCGCCGTCGGGCGAACCGACGACCCAGTCTTTCGATCGGGTGCCCGGCCCGGCGACGCCGTCTGCGTCACGGGAACGCTCGGGCGTAGTGGGGCGGCGCTCCGACTGTTCGAGCGCGGCGATACCGAACGGGCGAACGACCTCTTTCGCTTCGAGCCGCGCGTCGAGGCGGGCCGCGCGCTCGCTCCGCACGCCAGCGCGATGATGGACTCCAGCGACGGCCTGGCCCGCTCGCTACACCAGCTTGCCGAGGCGAGCGGCTGCGGGATGGCCATCGAGACGCCGCTGCCGATCGACGACGCCGTCGACGCGGTCGCCGGCGAGGAGCGACTCGAACTCGGCGCGTTCTTCGGCGAGGACTTCGAACTCGTCTGTACGATCCCCCAGTCCCGCTATCCTGAGGCAAAAGCGGCCGCGCCGACGCCGCTGACCCGAATCGGAACCGTCGTCGAGGACGGAGTCACCCTCGACGGGGAGTCGATGCCTGACCGGGGATACACACACCAGGGAACGGACGAAGGCCGCGACTAGACGATGATCCGGAACGGCACCGGCATGAAACAGAGAATCCCAACGAGAAACGTCAGCAAACCGATCGCCTGCCGTCTGCGATCCAGCGATTCGTCTCGCATCGGCGTCGCCGGGCCGAAAAACGCCAGTGCCGTGGTGAACAGGCCCCAGACGATCCAGATACCGACTTCGACGGAGACGTCACCGAACAACAACAGGACGCCGGCGAACCCGAACAGGGCGGCCGGGATCGTCGCGGCGACGGTCTCCTGGCGCGGGCCCACGAGCGCCCGGAGGACGTGTCCGCCGTCGAGTTGCCCGACCGGCAGGAGGTTCAGGAAGGTGACTAGCATGCCGAGCCAGCCGGCGAACACCAGCGGGTGGAGCTGTTTCGTCGGGTCGGCATACGACAGCGGCTGTCCGGTGAGCACCGCGAGTCCACGCAACAGCAGCGGCTCGGCGAACTCGATCCGTGCACCGTCGCTCGATGCGACCGACTGCGGGACCGTAATCGGATCCAGCGAGAGTCCGATCACTGTCACGACGACGGTCGCGACGATGCCAGCGAGCGGGCCGGAGGCACCGATATCGAACAGTGCCTTCCGGTTTGGGATTCGCCCGCGCATCCGGATGATCGCCCCGGCAGTCCCGAAAGGGGGCGGGATCGGGATGAAGTACGGCAGACTGGCATCGACGCGGTGGATCCGGCTGGTGACGTAGTGGCCCAGCTCGTGGACGCCTAAGATCGTGAGGATTGCCAGCGAGAACGGCCAGGCTTGCAGCAGGTTCAGCGGGTCGCCAGCCAGATCGATGTGATACCAGACCGTCCCCGCGTACAGCGTCGTCACCACCGTCGCGAGCGCAAGCGCGATGTTCTTCCACGGGATGCCGTCGATTCCGACCGACCGCTCGCTGGCGATCAGGACGTGTTGGGGGCGATGCTTCTCGCCAGCACGTGCTGTCAATTGCAGATCGAACCCGCGCTCGTAGAAAAGCGGCGCGAGTTCGGATTCGACGGTCGAGAGCGACGCACGCGGCCGACCCACGTACAACACTCGGTTCTCCTCCCGGCGGACCTCGGACACCTCGAAGACGGGAGCGAGGTCCGCCGCCGTCGGGGCCTCGGCTGGCGGCACCGTCGACATTCCTGTCTACCGACAGGGGAGTCAGAGTGATTATTGTAACGATTGCGGGGACGGCCGCACAATGTCCGGCGGACCGCGATCCGTCGTCTGCTGTCGGGTCGGTCTCTTCGGGCTACGCTGACTCGATGCGCCAGGTCGTCGCGCTCGTGTACGACCACTTCTCGACTTCGAAGTCGGTCGCGGATTCGGTGAGCTTGACCATCAACGCGCCGATCTCCTTCGAGGAGAGGCCGACCTCCTCGGCGATGAACTTGCTCTTGAAGTAGAGTTCGCCGTTCTCGGCGACCTTCTCGCGGAGATACGAACGGAGACGCTCTTCTTTCGACGCTGTCGACTCCGGCTCGGCACTGTCAGGGGAGGGCTGTGTCGTCGCGCTCATCTGTAATCGCCTCACCCATCCATACTGACTGGGGGCGTATATAAACGCAGGAAGGTTTGGTGGAGTTCGACCGATTTTAGCGCTAGGCAAGGTTTAGCCGACGTTTTAAAACACGACGAAATCGCCTTAGATATTTTAAAACAGCTACTCGACTATTATTTCTCGTCTTGAATATTCTCACGTAATGTGGCATTATCACGGACATCACCCTCGATATCCGCGGGTCCTACCGCTGCTCGTGCACCCAAAAGGAGTCTTCGACGGTGATCTCTTTTTTGAAGATCGGGACGTGTTCTTTGAGTCGGTCGATCCCGTCGGAGACGGCTTCGAACGCCTCCGTCCGGTGGCCCGCGAGCACGACGACGAAGACGATGTCCTCGCCCGCTTCGATCGTGCCACTCCGGTGGTGGAGTTCGACCGATAGCACGCCGTCTCTTGATTCGAGATCACGCTCGATCTCCGCGAGGCGCTGTTGGGCGACGCCCTCGTACTTCTCGAAGGTCAGGTGCTCGGTACGGTCGTCCTCGGGGCCGTCTTTCGCCCGGACCTGTCCGGTAAAGGTCGCGACCGCCCCGGCACGCTCGGCCGCGGGGTCGTCTTTGACTCGCCTGACGAGTGATCCGAGCGTCTCGAACGGTTCGGTCGCCTCGAGCGCCTCGATGACACTGTCGAGGTCGATCGCGTCGGCCTCGGGGGCCGTCGCGAGGGCCTCGCCGGTGTGCTCACGGTCGCCGATGACGACCTGTGGGATCGCGGCCCGACTGAACCCCTCGACGAGCGCGTAGTCGAATGCCGGCGCGAGGTCTTCGAGCGTGTCCCGGAGCGTCCGGTCGGAACCAGTAGCGAACCACTCGCCGTCGTCGACGATCCCGTAGGTCCGGTCGGCCCCGGCAGCGCGGTGGCGCGCAGTGTCTTTTCCCTCGATATCGATGTCGAACTCGTGGAGGTGCTTGATGGTCGCTACCCGCCCGCGCTCGGCCAGGCGCTCGGCCAGTCGTTCCAGTAGCGTCGTCTTGCCGGTGTCGGAGTAGCCGACGACACCCAGTACGTGCATGTTCTCTCAGAGGGCGGCAGATGGTTTGATAGTAGCGGTCGTGGAAGCTGGTCACGCGACCATCCCAGCAGTCCGCGGTAGCCAGTCGCGTGGGTCGGAAACACGCCCGAGGATTGCTTGACAATCCTTAAGAGCGCATCGCGGCTACGCCGATTCGATGAAAACTGTCGTCTCTATCGGCGGAAGCGTCCTCGTTCCGGATCTGGAGGCCGGACGGGTGGCGGAGTACGCCGACGTCGTCGAATCGCTGGCGGCAGCGGGCCACGACCTCGGGATCGTCGTCGGCGGTGGCCCGACTGCCCGCGAATACATCGGCGCGGCCCGATCGCTGGGGGCCAACGAGGGCGAACTCGACCAGCTCGGGATCGACACGACGCGGCTGAACGCCCGCCTCCTGCTCGCGGCGCTAGAGGAGGATCTCGCCTCGCCGACCGTCCCGGCCAATTACGAGGAAGCGGCCGAATCACTCCATCGCGATCGCGTCGTCGTGATGGGAGGGGTCGTTCCGGCCCAGACGACAGACGCGGTCTCGGCGGCACTCGCGGAGTACGTCGACGCCGACCGGCTCGTGTTCGCGACATCCGTCCCCGGCGTGTTCGATACCGACCCCAACGAGCAGCCCGACGCCGAACGCTTCGAGACGATGACCGCAGGTGAACTGGTCGAGCTGGTCGCCCGTGGCGAGTCGCTGGGGTCGGCCGGATCGAACGCCCCGATCGATCTGCTCGCAGCGAAGGTCCTCGACCGTTCCGGCATCGAGGCGATCGTCCTCGACGGAACCGATCCGCACGCGGTCGAGCGGGCAGTGCTCGAAAACGACTACGAGGGGACCCGAATCGCACCGGATCATGACTGAACTCGATCCCTACGAGGTCGGCCGATCCACCGACCGGGCCTTCTGGGCCGAGGCCGTCGCCGACGCAATCGAGGCTCGCAACTCCGAGGATCCGATCGTGATCAAAGGCGGTGTCTCTCCATCCGGGGTTCCACACCTGGGCCACGTCAACGAGATCATGCGCGGATATTTCGTCGCGGAGGTCCTGCGCGAGCGCGGTCACGAGGTCAGGCAGGTGTTCACAAGCGACGACCGGGACCGGCTGCGTAAGCTCCCACGCCGACTCGCTGACCTGGAGGGCAATATCGTCGGCCTGGGCGAGGTCGACGCGGGCGCGCTCGGGCGCAACCTCGGCAAGCCATACACCGACATCCCCGATCCCTTCGGCTGCTGTGAGTCGTATGGCGCACACTTCACGACCATTCTCAAGCGCGACGCAGAGCGCCTGGGCGTCCCCATCGAGTTCGTCTCGAACACGGCCCTCTACGAGTCAGGGGAGTTCGACGACGCGGTCGAACACGTCCTCGCGAACCGGGAGCAGGCACGCGACGTGCTCGGCGAGTACCAGGCAAAGGTCGACGAGCGCTACGTCCCGTTTCAAGCCCAGTGTGACGAATGTGGACACCTGACTGAAGCGATCACGGGCGTCGACCTCGAGGCCGGCGAGATCGAGTACGCCTGTGAAGACGTCGAGGCCGGCGACGAGACGATCGAGGGATGTGGCCACGAGGGGGTCGCTTCACTCCGGGAAGGAAAGCTCCCCTGGCGCTTCGAGTGGCCCGCCCAGTGGGACGTCCTCGGGGTCGACTTCGAACCGTTCGGCAAGGACCATGCAGAGGGCTCCTGGCCCTCCGGCGAGGACATCGCCCGGAACGTCTTCGAACTCGAGCCGCCCGTCCCGATGGTCTACGAGTGGTTCACCCTCGACGGCGAGGCGCTCTCTTCGTCCTCGG
>JBMCBU010000085.1:0-7873 GCA_048623335.1 Halapricum sp. | reverse complement strand
CGGTCGTCTCTCGGTCGTTACTACCGCACACTGGGCAGGCCGTAATCGCCTCTATGCTGAGGGACATATCCGTCTGTATGCACCGTTTCTATATATTTTTTCGGATCCGAGTAAACATTTATGCGCTCGCTGATAGGGAGTCGCGTAGAAACCCATCGATTCCGCTCGGGAAATCGACATCCATCACCCGATCGGAGGTGGTATTCGTCCGATCGGCGACGCGAATCACTATGAGTCGGGCCGAAACGCCGAGGAGGCTGGCGATCGAAGGCCAGGCTATGACCCGTACGGCGTACACGTGCGACGGGTGTGGGGCGCGGGTGAACAACCGAACGGACCTGCAGAAACGCGACGGGACAGCACGGCCGAGGTGGCACTGTCGGGTCTGTGAGACGGTCGTTCCGTCGGTCGTCGCCGAGCGGATCAGCCACCAGAAGGAGAACGCGACGGAATGAATAGCGTCCGAATCCACTACCCGATCGAATGGACGGAAACGAGCGGGCGATCGTCGCGTTCACGAGTTCGGCACACGCGCTCGTACACACCTACGAGCTGTCGATCCCGATCTTCGTCGTCGTCTGGCTGGGGGAGTTCGACGCGTCGACGGCCCAGCTTGGGCTGGCAGTCACCGGCGGGTACGCCCTGTTCGGACTCGGTGCGTTACCGGGCGGGGTACTGGCCGACCGGTTCGGTTCACGCCGGCTGATCGCTGCCGGGCTCGCTGGCATGGCCGCGTCGTTTCTGGCGCTGAGTTTCGCGGGCGGGTTGGCCCCCATCGCACTCGCGCTCGCCGGCTGGGGCGTGGCCGCGAGCGTCTATCATCCCGCTGCCCTCTCGCTGCTCTCGACCGGCGTCGAGAACCGCGGTACGGCATTCGCCTACCACGGGATGGCCGGCAACGCCGGGATCGCACTGGGGCCGCTGGTCTCCGCGTTACTGCTCATGCGCTTCGAGTGGCCGACCGTCGTGAGAGCGCTCGTCCTGCCGGCAGTTGCGGTCGCCGGATACGCCCTCGTCACCGAGTTCGACGAGATGGCGGCGGTCAATGACGATTACAGCCGCGGTTCCGGGGAGCGCTCGATCTCGCCGGCGTCGGTGCTCGCGGACAGCCGGGTGCTGTTTACCGGCGGCTTCCTGCTGGCGCTTGCGATCGTGATGGCCAACGGGCTGTTCTATCGCGGGACGCTGACCTTCCTGCCGGAGGTTCTCGGGGGCTTTCTGCCGCCGATCGACGAGATATTCGGCGTCTTCGAGGACGACAGCGTACTGGCCGCGGAGTTCGATACGGCGTCGTATCTCTACGCCGGACTGTTGATGATCGGCATCGCCGGCCAGTACGCCGGCGGAAAGCTCTCCGACCGCATCGCGCCGACGCTGGGACTCGTGGGGGTGTTCGCGGGGTTGGCCGTCGTCGCCGTCGCGTTCGTCCCCGCCGCTCGTGCGGGTCTCGTCACCCTGCTCGCCGCGAGCGTCCTGCTCGGCTTTTTCCTGTTCGCACTCCAGCCGCTCTATCAGGCGACGATCGCCGTGTACACGCCCCCCGACGGCCGCGGACTGTCCTACGGCTACACCTACCTGGCTTCGTTCGGCGTCGGTGCGACCGGCGCGACGATCGCCGGCTACCTCCTCACAGCGCTGGGCGTTGCCGGGACCTTCCTCGCGCTGGCGGTGCTTCCGGCCGTCGGCGGCGGGTTCGCGCTGGCGCTGTACCGATGGGACCCGGCGTGATCGCCGCCGTTGTCGGGCCAGTAGTCTTCCCCCGTGTGCTTTCTTCGATGGGAGTCGGTTCCCACCGGGACGCTTTTTTCCGTAGGCTGTCAACGACCGTCAATCGACATGGTTTCGCTCCCGGACTCGCTGTCTGACTCACTACCGGATGCAGTCGCGAATCTGAACCGCCGAAACCGACTCGTCCTGTACTACTTCGTCGGTCTCGGCGTGCTGGTGCTCACCTACACGATCGTCTACAACCTCGCGATGTGGAGACTCGAAGGGGTCGACCAGTCGTTTTTCGCTTCCTTCGAGTTCGTCGTCCAGACGATGACGACGACTGGATACGGTCAGGACTCCGGGTTCTGGAGCCATCCCGCGATGTTCCTGTTCGTCGCCGGGACGCAGATCTCGGGCATCGCGATCGGCTTTTTCACGCTGCGACTGATCATCATCCCGCTTTTCTCCAGCGCGGACGTCAACCTCGACAATCGGCTGACGCCCAAAAGCGATCACGTCATCGTCTGTGAGTACCGCCGCGACTCGGAGGTCCTGCTCGAAGAACTCGAAGAGCTCGGCATCGAGTACGTCCTCATCTCCTCGGACGAGGAGGAAGCCAGGCGGCTGTCGGACGACGGCTACGCGGCGATCGACGGCTCGCCACAGGAGGCAGCGTCCTACCGGCGTGCCGGGATCGAGAACGCCCGGGCGGTCATCACCGACGCCGGCAGCGCGACCGTGGACACGATCCTGACCGCCCAGTCGGTCCGCCCGGAGATCGAGATCATCACGCTCACCGACGACACTGATCTCTCGGACATCTTTTTCCAGACCGGTGCCGACAGCGTCCTCTCGCCACACAGCGTCCTCGGCCACCGGCTGGCGGAGAAGGTCGTCGCATCGTTCGGTACCGAACTGGGCGACGCGGTCGAACTGGGCGAGGACCTCGAGATGACGGAAGTGTCGGTCGAACGCGGTAGCTCGCTCGACGGCGTCACGATCCGGGACTCCGGCATCCGTGAGCGGACGGGGGCCAACGTCGTCGGCGCCTGGATCGACGGCGAGTTGCAGTTGCCGCCCGATCCAGACGCGACCATCCGGGAGAACTCCGTGTTGATCGTCGCCGGCAAACATACGGCACTGGAAGAGCTCAGCGAGTTCACCCGCTCTGCGACCTTCGAGCGCCCGGATCGAGTGGTCCTGGCCGGCCGCGGCGAGGTCGGATCTGCGGCCGAAGACGTGCTCCGCGAGGCCGGGATCGAGACGGTCTCGATAGACTACGACGCGGCGACCGAACCCGACATCGTCGGCGACACGGGCCAGCGATCAGTGCTCCGGGAGGCCGGGATCGAGGACTCCGGTGCGATCCTGGTCTGTGTCCCTGACGACTCTCAGGGGCTGTTGACGGCCGTCCAGGCCCAGGCGATCAACCCCGATGTCGAGGTCCTCGTTCGGGCCAACGAGATGGCGACGGTCTCGAAGGCCTTCCGTGCAGGTGCCGATTACGTGCTCGCGGTGCCGCAGGTCAGCGCACGGATGGTCGCGCGGGAACTCCGCGGGGAAGACGTGCTCGAACCCGCCAGTCAGATCCGGGCGATCCGCGTCCCGGCGACGCCGTTCGAGGGCGAGACGATCGAAAGCGCCGGGATCCCCGAGCGGACCGGCTGTCGGGTGGTCGCCATAGCCGACGAGTCAGGACTGACGACACAGATCGACCCCCAGCGGGAACTCCATGCCGACGATCGGCTCACGCTGGTCGGCAGCGACGAGGCCGTCCAGGAGTTCCTCAAGCGCTTCGACGTCTCGCCGACGGTGGTCGACGAGGAGGCGTGACCAACGCGGTCCGACACGCCGGTCCGGAGACGTCTAACACGCTTGTCTGTCGAAGACAGAGACAACCGTCGGCGATCCGACCGAGACGAATAGCAACATTCGACTGACGGGGACGTGTCTGGAGGACATCGACGCAACGTGGCGGGAGGAAGGCTACAACAGCCGCGGCGAGTTTCTTCGGGATGCGCTTCGTGATGCGGTGTGTCACCCGGGATTGACTCGGGAGGGCTGGAGCGGAATCGCCGCCGTCGAACACGCACGTCGGAGCGGCGACAGCGAGACGGTCTCCCGGGAGATATCGTCGGTGACGAGGGGTGGCGCTGGCAGTTCCGAACGCCGAAGCACCGCGTACAGGACTGACGACGATTGATCGAACGCCCGCCCATCGACTTTTGCCGCTGCAGCCCCCTATATATGGCATGCGCGTACTTGTCACAGGGGCCACGGGATTCGTCGGGAGCCACCTCGTTCCCGCTTTGCTCGATGCCGGCCACGACGTCGTCGCGATGACTCGGGATGCCAGTCGGTACGATCCGCCGGACGGCGTCGAGGTCGCCGAGGGTGACCTCCTGAACTCGGAGACGCTGGCTGGCGACTTCGACGACGTTGATGCGGCTTACTACCTGGTGCACTCCTTGCAGACCGGCGGGGACTTCGAGGAGCGAGATCGGACGGCCGCGACCAACTTCTCGGCGGCCGCGAGCGGTGCCGGCGTCGATCGTGTGATCTATCTCGGCGGACTGGGCGAGACCGGCGACGACCTCTCGCCACACCTGCGCTCGCGCCAGGAGGTCGAACAGTTGCTCGCCCGCGGGAGCTACGACCTGACGACGCTGCGGGCGGCGATCATCGTCGGCGCAGGGAGTGTCAGCTTCCAGATGGTCCGCCAGCTCGTCTCGAAACTCCCGGTCATGGTCGCCCCGAAGTGGGTCTACACCGAGTGTCAGCCCATCGCCATCTCGGATGTCGTCTCGTATCTCGTGGGCGTACTCGAAGAGCCAGAGACCGCCGGCGGAACCTACGAGATCGGCGGCCCCGAGGTGCTGACCTACAAGGAGATGCTCGTCAGGACGGGCAAGGCGATGGGGACGCGACCGCTGGTCGTCCCGGTTCCGGTGCTGTCGCCGAAACTCTCCTCCTACTGGGTCGATCTGGTGACCGACGTTCCACGGTCGATTTCGCACCCGCTGATCCTCGGGCTGAAGAACCCGGTCGTCGTGACCGACGACAGCATCGACCGACATGTCACGGTCGATCGGACACCCTTCCAGGAAGCTGTCGAGCGGGCGCTGGCGGAGGACTCGTCGTGAGCGCAGACGGGGAGACGGCGACAAACGAGCCGATAGCACGGCCGAGGGGGAGAGACGAGCCGGAAGACCGCTGGGTCTACGAGAGTATCGTCGGCGCGATTCCGGGCGTCGAGTTCTCCCGAGCGGGGGCGATGGCTATCCAGCTCACCCTGTTCGGTCTCGGCGTGATCGCACTCGCGGCGTTGACCGACCGCTGGACGGCCGCACCTGCGGGACTGGCCGCGGTGGCCGTCGTCTCGGCCGGGAGCGTCCTCATGCTGACGCTCGGCCGACGTATCCGTGAGCTGGACGTGCCACGGCGGTACACCCACGCCCTGTTCGGCTCCCAGATCGAGATCGTGCTGGGCGTGTTCTCCTACGTCGGACTGGTCACGTACCTGTTCGTGGCCGAACCGCGCCAGACCGCTCGACCGCTGATCGAGGTGCTGCTCGGCCCGGAGCCGTCGGTGCTCGCGGTATATTTCACTCTGCTGGTGCTGTGGGACGTCTGTTATCGGATCGGAACGGGCTGGTGGGCCAGCGTCGTCGGGCTGTGGCGTTCGGTCCTGTTCGCCGACCGGTTCGACCGTCCGACCAGGCGGGCGCTGATCGAGACCGACCTCCTCACGATCGGCTTCGCAGCCGTCCAGATCACGCTGTTGCCGTTCCTATACGGCCAGCCACTCCTGGCGCTGCTGGTTGCAGGTCACGTCGTCGCCGTGACGCTGGTTTCCGGGCTTTCTGTGGTACTTCTGTGGCGCGCGTAGCCTGCTCACCGAGCGCGGTTAGCCCTGTGCGAACGCCTGGAGCTTCTCGCCGGGGACGAACCCTTCGGCGATGCGATCGACCGGCTGGCCGTCGCGAAACCGGACGAACGTCGGAACGCTCGCGATTTCGTACTCGTCGATCAGCGGAGGGTCGTCCCTGGGGTTGATCGTCCCGACGACGACGCCCTCGCGGGCGACGCCGCCCAGCACTGGCTCCATCGACGCGCAAACGCCACAGCCGTCGGTGTAAAACTCCACGAGGACGTCGTCGTAGGTCTCGACGAACTCGCGTAACTGCTCGCTGTCGGCCAGGTCGACCGGTCGCTCGGGGGGTTGCTCCGCGCTGAATGTCGTACTCATTACCGATCGAAACGGGCCCGAACGGTGTGAGCGTTGTGGTGCGGGCGCGAAGCCCCCGTCCTCAACGAGCGAGCGGACGCGAGCGAGGAGGGCGGGGTAGTTCCCTGCGACGGTCCTGCCCGAATCGGAAGGTTCTTCTCTCCCGTTGACTGATCGGTCAGTCAGGAATGGACGTTCCGACCGGGGATCCCGAGGGGGAGATCAGCGAGACGCGCCGGGAGCTGATCGAAGCGACGCGGGACGCGCTGTGCAAACACGGTTTCGCGGACCTGACGATGCAGGCTATCGCCGACGAGTCCGAAAAGAGCAAGGCGGCCTTGCATTACCACTTCGACACGAAGGCGGAACTGCTCGCGGAGACGCTGTCGTACCTGCTCGCGGAGTTCATCGAGGAGGTCGATACCGGCTCCGGGAGCGATCCCGAGACACGGTTACGGACGCTGACGGAAGCCCAGCTGTTCGGTCCTGACGGTCGGGACGGCGAGTCCGGCGGTCACTGGGAGTACCACGCGATGCTGCTTGAGATCCAGTCACACGCTCCACACAACGAGACGTTCAAAGGGCAGTTCACGGCCAACTACGACCACGTCCGACAGCTCTATACCGATATCATCGAGGACGGCATCGAACAGGGGGTGTTCGAGCCGGTCGACGCCGACCGGACGGCCGCACACATCATGGCCGCGATCAAGGGCGCACGCGTCAACCACGTCGCCACCGAACGCGAGGACATCGCTCCCACCGTCCACGACGCACTGATCGAGCAGGTGTTCGAGCCGCTGCTCGTCGAGTGAACGCCGCTACCCGAGTGCGACGTCGAGATAGAGCATCAACACGATTCCGACCATCAGCCCGAGCGTCGCGACTCGCTCGTTGCCCCGCGTGTGGGTCTCGGGGACGATCTCGTCGCTGATGACGAACAGCATCGCGCCGGCGGCAAAGCCCATCGCGTAGGGAAGCAGCGGCTCGAAGACGACGACCGCTGCCGCTCCGGCGACCGCCAGGGGGATCTCGACGACGCCGGCCCTGATTCCCGCAAAGACCGCGTACGCACGGCGGTCGAGCCCGGCGTTGATCGCTGCGACCGAGACGGCCAGCCCCTCCGGGACGTTCTGGATGCCGATCGCCAGCATGAGCGCGAGCGCGTCTTCGATGTTGCCCGAGCCGAACCCGACACCGACAGCTAATCCCTCGGGCATGTTGTGCAGCGTGATCGCCAGGATGAACAGGACGACCGACGCGACACGGGGGTCCTCGACCGAGGGAATCGACTCGTCCGGCCTGGCCGCGTCGGATCGCTTGCGTCCGGTCAACAGGTAGTGGGCGTGCGGGACGACGACGTCGCCGCGATCGAGCGCGAGGGTTCCGAGCAACACGCCCACGAGGACGGGCACGGGCTGGAGCAGTCCCGTCGCCCACCCGATCGCGTCCGGCGTCAGTTCGATTCCGGGGACGATGAGACTCGTGAACGCGGCGGCCATCATCACGCCCGCGGCGAACCCCAGCGCGCCGTCCAGCGTCCGCTCGCTGGGGTTGCGCCAGACCAGCACCAGCGACGCCCCGATCAGGTTCAGCGTCGCGATGAACAGTCCACCGACGAACCCGTGGACGATGGAGTTCGTCCCGAAGAGATCGGTAAACGCCGTCGCGACGCTCACGGCAACTCCCCGCGTTGTGATCCGTGTGGTGATCGGAACACGACTTCGATGCGAGATACGCATCCACCCCGTATCAAACTAGTTGGTTACCGGAGAGCCACTGTCGGTCGACCGCAGCGGTTCGTATCACAGACGCCAGGGACGTTCACTCGTACCGTGGTTATTTGTCGCCAGCGTCCGAAGGCAACGGTGGAAGGATGGCAATGAAAGCATTCGTTATGGAAGGAATCGGCGAGACGGCGATGGTCGAGAAGGA
>JBMCBU010000084.1:0-8045 GCA_048623335.1 Halapricum sp. | reverse complement strand
CGGACGCGGGACTTTTGCCGAGCGTGCTCCAAGCACACTCATGGACTTCGATTCGTTCGTGCTGGCGGCCTCGACGGCCGATCTCGACGACGAACCGGACGCGCGCGAGCACGCCGACTGTCTGGAGTTCCGTATGGACCTGGCCGAGTCGCCCCTGGAAGCGCTGGCGAGCTACGACGGTGAGCTCCCCATCCTCGTGACCAATCGGGCCGACTGGGAGGGCGGGGAGGCGACCGACGGCGGGACACGACTGGACGCGCTCGCCGAGGCAGTCGAACACGAGTCCGTCGAGGCGGTCGACGTCGAACTCGAGACGATGCGCTCTGGAGCGGGCGAGCGCGTGTCCGAACACGCCCGTGAGCACGGCGCGGACGTCGTGGTCTCGAGCCACGACTTCGAGGCGACGCCGGGGATGGGTGACCTCCAGGCGACGCTCCGGAAGGCCTGCGCGTACGGCGATGTCGGCAAACTCGCGGTGACAGCGCAGGCCCGTGCCGACGTGCTGGACCTGCTGGTCGCCACGCGAGCCGCGACTGCCGAGGGCGACCGCGTCGCGACGATGGCGATGGGCGAACCAGGTCGTCATTCCAGGGCCGTCGCGCCGCTGTATGGATCGCGGATCGGCTACGCGCCGGTCGATCCGGATGAAGCGACCGCTCCGGGCCAGTACGACCTGGCGACGCTTCGACAACTGGTCGAGACGCTCGCGGGTCGAGCAGACACTATTAACTCCGGGGGACACTGAATTCCAATAGAACCGTGACACGATCACGAAAGCGACCCTGGCTCGCGGCTGTCCTCTCGCTCGTGTATCCCGGAATCGGGCACCTGTACCTCCGGGAGTGGTTCCGGGCACTGCTGTGGCTCGTTCTCGTCTTCGCGGCGTCCTACGTCTTCGTCCCGGTCGACGCGACACCGGAGACGCTGAGCGTCTCGGCGATTACGGAGGCCAGTCAGGCGATCCCGACCTACGGGATGGTCGCGATGCTGGCGCTGACGCTTCTCTGTATGGGCGATGCGTACGTGCTGGCCCGGCGACTGAACGCGAGCCAGTCGCGCCAGCGGAGTCTGTCGGTTTCGATCGGAGACGTGCGGAACACGGGTGGCATCGATGGACAATCTCTGCCCGACGAGTTGCAGTCGGTGGGTCGATCGAGCGACCAGCAAGCACGGCCAGCCGAGACGGACGACCAACAGGCACGAACGACCGAGACAACAGCACCCAGCCGCTGTCCGTCGTGCGGCCGTGACATCGAGGATCCCGAACTAGACTTCTGTCCGTGGTGTGCCGAACCGTTCGAGAGAGACTAGCTGCGTTCCGCGGGAGTCGACGCGCCGAACCGTTTTTCGACGGCCGATTCGAAGGGGTCGGAGTACTGCATGAATGTCGTCCCGACGACGGCCATCACGAGGACGTAGCCCACGGCGAAGGCGCTGATCTGCTCGGCGACAGACTGCGGGATCGTCCCGGCCGCACCCCCGGCGACCGCGAGCGTGGCGATGATGAGCGAAAACTCCCCGCGGGTGGTCATCGCCAGCGCAGCCCGGGCAGAGCGGCGCGGGTTGAGATCGAACGCGCGCCCGCCGAGGTACCCGCTGACGATTTTCGTCGGCGTCGTCGCCAGGACGGCGACTGCGATCAGGCCCGTGGCTCCAAACAGCGCCAGCGGGTCGGTCACCAGTCCGATCCAGAAGAAAAACACCGCGGCGAACAGATCGCGGATCGGTTCGAGCAACTCCTCGATCTGCTGGACGTGTTCGGTCGCGGAGACACCCATCCCGACGAAGAAGGCCGCGACCGCCTCGCTGACGCCCACTGCTAGCGCGACGCCGGCGACCAGGACGGCCACGCCGACTGCGCGCAACACGAGAAACTCGTGGGTGTCGGTCGCGAGCAGGCGTTCGAACGCCGGCGTCCCGAACTGGACGGCGGCCACGAGCACGAGGAGAAACGCGAGCGCGATTCCGACCGACTGTGCGGCCTGGCTCGCGTCGCCCCCGCCGAGCACGAGCGCGGCGGCCACGGCCAGATAGACCGCAATCAGCAGGTCCTCGTAGACGAGCGTCCCGAGGATCGGGTCGGCCTCGTCGTTGGCGATCCAGCCCAGATCGAGCAGCGATTTCGTGATGATCGCAGAGGAAGAAATGTAGACGATCCCAGCGACGAGAAACGCCGGCAGGGCCGATCCGAAAAACAGCCATCCCAGCGCGAATCCGACGGGGAAGTTGATCAGGAAATCGATCGTGCCGGCGGTGCCGATCTGCGTTCGACGGGCCAGCAACCGATCGAGATTGAACTCAAGCCCCAGGAAGAACAGCAGGAAGACGATCCCCAGCTCCGCGCCGAGTTCGACGAACTCCGTCTCGGCGACGTAGATCTCGGCCGGCAGGTCCACGCCAGCGACGGCGCCTGGCAGATCGATACGCCCAACGACGAACTCGCTTGCGACCATCCCGACGACGATGTAGAAGGGGATCACCGACTGGCCGAGCCGATCGGCAAGCCAGCCGACGGCCGCAATCGAGGCGAACATCACCCCGACTTCAAGGAGACTAGCCACGAGAGTCAGCCTCCACTACGAGGGCGACTGCGGCGAGTACCCCCAGCGAGAACGGTGTTCCAACGCACTCAGGCGAGACGGCTATCGCACGGCGTTCGGCGACAACTCCCGCGTTCATTCTTCTCCGGCCAGCAACCGCTCGAACGCCTCGCAATTCTCACTCGTGCCCGTGACCACGACCGTATCACCCTCCTGGAGTTCAGTGTCCGGTCCGGGGCTTTCGACGGTCTCACCGCCGCGTTCGATCGCAACGACGCTCACGCCCGTCTTTCGACCGATGTGTGCGCCGCCGATCGTCTGCCCGGCGAGCGGCGATCCCGGCGGGATCCCGTACCACTCCAGCAGGATCCCGCCGGGCAGGGTCGTCTCCTGCTTTTCGGCCTCGACGGGCTGGAAGTACGCCCCTTCGAGGATCGTCCCGACCTTCCGCGAGAGGTCGTCGGACAGCTCGAAGAGCTTTTCGGAGTCCGTATCGGAGTCCGGGCGCTTGAAGACCTCACGCTTGCCGGTGTTGTGCGTGACGATGACGAGTTCGCCGTCGGTGCCGATGTCGACGACGTGTTTCTTGCCGACGCCGGGGAGTTGGCTCTCTTCGACAGTCATGGTCGTACGCGTGGGGGGGCCAGGGTAAAAAGATCCGGTTGGAGGTGCCTCCCAGGCCAGTTATTTCTCGATAATCGACTCGTCGACGGCCTCGCCGAAGTGTCGGGCCGTGTCCTCGTAGTAGAGCGTGATCTCATCGCCCGCCTCGAGATCGGTCACGGCTTTCCGGCCCTCACGGGTTCGGACCTTGATCGTCTCGGCGTTCTGCAGCAGTGTCTCGATCCGGTCGGTCTGGCCGTCTTCGCGGGTCAGTTCTGCCTGGACCCGGAACATCGGACGCTTCTCGATCTTCGCACGGCCGACGATCGCCTCGCGGGTGCGGCCGTCTGCGTCGACGATCTGAACCTCGTCGCCGCTTTGCAACTCGGAGAGATACTTCGTGCCGCCGTCGGGCGTGCGGACGTAGGCGTGGACAGCGCCGGCGTTGACCCGGAACGGTCGGGAGGCCACGTATGGCGACTCGGCGGTCTCGGCGTGGACGAAAAAGAGTCCACGGGCCATCGAGCCGACGAGCATCCCCTCGTCGTGATCCATCAGGTTCGCGGTGTCGATACAGACCCGGTCGGCGGAACCTGTCTGTTCGACCGCGGTCACCGTGGCGTACTCCAGGTCGAGAGTCTCGCGGTCGGCCTCGTCTCGGACCTCGACGGTCGTGCGGATCTGGTCGGGGTCGTCGGTATCGAGCAGGACGCCGTCCGCGCCGAGTTCGAGCGTTTCGTAGGCGGTGCGGGCGTCTTCTGCGGTCTGGACGCCGGCGATCAACCCGGTCTCCTCGCCGACGCGAGCGATGAGGTTCTCTAGCGGAATGATCTGCCAGTCCTCGCCGACGACGATGGTGTAGTCGGCCTCGGCAGCGACTTCTTGGGCGAAGGTCTCGTAGTTCTCGTCGAAGATGCGGACATAGCCGCCGTTCGCGCCGCTTTCGGCCCGGAGCGCCGAGAGGTCGGCGGAACCGGAGAAGTCCCCGGGTAGATCGACTGTGCCGTCGCCCTCGCCGTCCTTGCCGACGATCGTCGCGTCGGGTTCGGGTTCGTCGCCCTCGGCCTCCATCACGTGGACGTCGCCGCTTGCGAACGCAGCCACGTCGACTGCGCCGAGTTCGCGGACGCGGTCGATGTCGTGGCTGTCCACCAGCACCCAGTCGACGCCGGCTTCGAGTCCGGCGGTGATCCGTCGCTTGCGCGCCTCCCAGTCACCGACCTCGCTGTCGGCCTTGAGCCAGACGGTCCGTGTCATGTTCGAACGCTTGCGGCCGGGGCGCTTGATACTGGCGGTTGCCTCCGGCGAGCACCGACGGTACTCGCCCTGACGAACGTCGGCCAGGATCCAGAGGTTCTTGTACAGTGGACCACGTACAGCGGATACGATGGCTCCCGAAACCGTCCTGTTCGACCTCGACAGCACGCTCTGTCGTTCGACACAGGACGACCGGCAGTTACACGCCGAGGCGTTCGCGCGTGCGGGCGTCGACCCATTCTGTTCGCCCGAAGACGTCCGAAGAGTGGCGTCAGAAGTCACCGACGCCGACACCGACCGCGAGTTCTTCCGGCAGGTCTTCGAGCGGACCGCGGCACGGACAGACGCGGACTCGATCGACGCTGACGCCCTCGCCGGGGCGACCGTCCAGTTGCGCGATCCGACTGCCGTCGAGTGGCGGCCGGGCGCGGAAGCCGCCCTCCAGCGTGCTCGCGAGCGTGCCCGGGTCGGCCTCGTCACGAACGGGACGCGAGAGACCCAGCAGGCGAAACTCGAAACGCTCGGGATCGCCGACGCGTTCGAGACGATCGTCTACGCGGCCGACCGAACCGAGCCAAAGCCAAGTCCGGAGCCGTTCACACGTGCGCTGGATGCGATGGACGCACAGCCGGCCGACAGCGTGTACGTCGGCAACGACTACCGGGCGGACGTGATCGGCGCGAAACGCGCCGGGCTTACCGCCTGCTGGGTGCCGGGCGAACACGACCTCGACGCGCCGGACGACCCACAGTACCGTCCCGACTACCGCTTCAGCAGTCCGGAACAGCTTCGAACGGTACTTCCATAGCAACAGAGAGCGCAGCGAGGCCTGTGTCGGCCACGCACGCAATGGCAGAAACGGCGCGTCGAAAGCGGTGCTATAGTTCGACGGCCAGCCCGGCGTCCTCTAGCGCCGCCTCGGCGCGTTCGTCGCCGTGGACGACCGCACTGACGGCGCTGGTGATCGCCTCTGGGTCGTCGTGCTGGAAAATCGAACGCCCCATCGAGACGCCCGCTGCGCCGGCATCGACCGCACCCCGAACCATCTCCAGGGTTTCCTCGTCGGTTCCCTTCGAGCCACCCGCGATGACGACCGGCTTCGAGGTTGCCTCGACGACGTGCTCGAAGCTGTCGGCGTCGCCGCTGTAGGCCGTCTTGATCACGTCCGCGCCGAGTTCTTCGGCCAGCCGGACGGCATGGCCCAGTGCCTCCGGGTCGGACTCGTCGATTCCCCGACCGCGCGCGTAGGCCATCGCCAACACCGGCATACCGAAGCGATCGGCCTCCGAGGTGAGTTCGCCGAGTTGAGAGAGCTGGTCGGGCTCGTGCTGGGAGCCGACGTTTATGTGAAACGAGACCGCATCACCCCCCGCGCGGATGGCGTCCTCGACAGTGCCAGTGAGTCGCTTGTCCTCCTCGTCGGGACCGATCGTCGTCGACCCGTTGAGATGGACGATATAACCCGCGCCGTTCCTGTGTGGATGAACCCGTGAGGCGATCCCTTTCTGGGTGAGCACCGCGTCCGCCCCGCCGGCGGTGATCCCGTCGATCGTCGATTCGATGTCCTTGAGGCCTTTGACCGGCCCCATTGTGATGCCATGATCCATGGGGACGATGAGGTGTCGCCCCGCTGTCCCGATTCGTTCCAGTCGTGCGGCTTTCCCGGCGTCCATTGGTATGTGAATCTGTAGCAAGTGATGGTTAAAAGGGTTGCGAGGCGACGCTCGTGTGGCCGACAGGACACGACGTGCTTTTGCCCGCTGCGACAGTACAACGACCGATGACAGACGAGTTGCCTGAGACGGCGCGTGATACCTTCGAGGCTCACGACGGCTACGAAGTGACGAACGAGTACGTGCGTGTGACCACGACAGTGTTCGACGGGCAAGTGACGGTCGAACAGACAACGGTTGACTGGAACGACCGGTACGTCGTAACCGTCGAAGTGCCGACACTGTCGGCGGCTGTCGAGGAGGTCGTGGGTCCGGCAGTCGAAGACGGGTGGTTCGAGACGCTCGCACGCCGGCTCGAGGACGCACCAATGGCGACCCGAGCGAACCTCGAACTGGACGAGTTTGCGGTCGAGCGCGACGACGCAGGGGTCGAGGTGACGTACGCATTCACCAACGGAAGCGAGTCGCAAGCAGCCGACATCGCGAAGACGCTCGTCGAGTACGTCGAAGGGACGTACGTTGAGGGGATCGTCCCGGGATACGACTATCGGCCGCCAGTGGCGGGACTCCTCAATCAGGCACAGTCCGGTAGCGCCCGGGGTGATCGTGGCGGGACGCCACTGTAACCCTGTCGTGACGACCGTCCGGTCGGCTAGTCCATCGCGATGTACGTTTGGGTCCCCTCGACGCCGTCGATCTCCTGGATGTGAGTGGCGGCGATGTCTTTGACGTGCGCCGGCGATTCGACCTCGACCTTCGCAATGAGGTCGACGTCGCCAGCGACGATGTGTGCGTCGACCACGCCGTCGAGTTGCTGAATTTCCGATTTGAGTCGATCCGCCTCGCCAGTGTGAGCTTTGACCATAACGTAGGCGATAACCATGTTCAGGCACCTCCGAGGGCCGCACGGCCGGTTTCTCCGACAACGATGCTCCGGACGTCTCCGAGGACGTCGAAGCCGGCGACGACGACCAGACGATCGCCGTCTTCGAGTGACACGTCGTCCGTCGGGACGGTCAGCGGTTCGTCCGCTTTGCCGAACGCGAGCAGACGGGTGTTGGCGGGCAGCTCGAGTTCGCTGATGCTGTAACCTCGCACCGGTGAGGCCGCGTTGATCGTCAGCTCGACGAGCTGAACGTCATGGGCGACGTCGGCGATCGCCCGGACGTTCCCGCCCAGCAACGCGTTCTTCGTGGCGATCGCCCCCAGGCGCTCCGGATAGACCACCTCGTCGACTTCGTCGGCGTACTTGCGGTAGATCTCCTCGCGATAGTCCTCGTCGATCCGCATGACGGTCCGACAACCGTGGTGATCGGCGATCAGGCAAGCGACGAAGTTCGTGTTGAGATCACCCGTCAGTCCGCCGAGCGCGTCCGCCGTTTCGAGGTCAGCTTCCTGCAGGGTCGATTCGAGCGAGCCGTCGCCTTCGACGACGGCGAACCCGTCCTCGCGAGCGCGCTCGGCCCGCTCGTGTGACCGCTCGACGAGCACGACCTCGTGACCACTCTCGCGTAGCGCGCGGGCCGTCCGCAGCCCGACGCGTCCTGCACCCACGATAACGTATCGCATGTAATAGGATATGCTGACCCGGAGGAATAAAGGTATGCACCGCGGCAGGGGCACAACTTACTTGCCGTGTGATGTAGTATCATACGGCATAATGGTACGGGCATATGTCATGATCAAGACGGCGGCGGGAAAGTCGGAAGCGCTCTTAGAGTCGATCAACGCAGTCGAGGGCGTCGAGGAAGCACACATCGTCGCCGGACAGTACGACATCACCGCGGAGACCGTGGGTGAAGACGTCTACGACGTGATGCAGTCAGTCTCCCGCGAGATACGCGGACTCGATGGCGTCTCCGACACGCGGACGTACATCTGCATGGAGTAATAGTGATTCGCGTAGCCGATCGGACAAATACCACCTCCGATCGGGTGATGGATATCGATGTCCCGAGAGGAATCGATGGGT
>JBMCBU010000083.1:0-8092 GCA_048623335.1 Halapricum sp. | reverse complement strand
CCGTTGGCGCGGCCGCTCCCTACATCAAGACCGGCACCGTCGCCGGCGAACGCACCGCCAAGCTCAACGAACTCATCCGCATCGAAGAGCAGGCGTAGACGGTCCGGTCGGATCCCCGAGGGTCGAACTATCGACGTTTTTTCGACGTTATGTCACAAGCGTTGGGAGTCTCTAGTCCGCCTGCGAGGGGTAGGTCCGCTCTCCGTGCTCCTCGCGGGTGGGGTGAATCGATGGGGCGTCGACGGTCGCCCACCAGGCGGCGATGGACTCGCTGCCGATCAGCGCGAAGCCGCCGAAGATCGTCAGGAAGCCGGCGACGGTCAGCGTCGAGATCGTCTCGCCCAGCAGTACCCACCCGCCCAGCGTCGCGACCGCGGGAACGACGTAGAAAACCAGGTTCGCCTTGATCGCGCCCGTGGCGTCGATGAGCCCGAAGTACGCGATGTAGGCGACCGCGCCGGCGAAGATGCCGACGTACCCGAGCGCGATCAGCGCCTCGCTCGACCAGACGACCGCAGCGGCGGATTCGCCGGCCGCCAGACTCATCCCGTGGGTGAGCGCGGCGGCCAGCGGCAACCCCCAGGCCGTCCGGGCGGTACTGGAGAGGGTCGCGTCGGCCCGCCGGACGAGGACCGTCCCGAGCGCGCCGCTTGCGGCCCCGAGGAGGATGAGCAACTTTCCGAGCCCGCCCGCGAGTATCGTCGCCGGATCGGGATTGACGACGAGGGCGACGCCGACCAGCCCCAGCGCCATCCCGGCCGCGCCGCGGGCCGACAGCCGTTCGTCCGACAGCAGGAGGGCGGCGAACACCGGCGTCAGGATCGGGTTGAGTCCGAAGACGATCGCGCCGACGGCGCTGGTCGCGTACTGCTGGCCGACGAACAGCAACGCGTTGGCCAGTCCGATAACGAGCCCTCCGGTAGCGACGATGCCGAGCAGGTCCCCGCGGGTTCGCGGCACGAGGTCCGATCGCGGGATCGTCACGAGCGCGAAGGCGGCCAGCGCGATCGCGGCGACGTCGAACCGGAAGGCGACGAACAGAAGCGGCGGGAAGTACGCCAGTCCGGCCTTCGCGGCGACGAAGGTTCCCCCGAACAGCAGACTCGCGGCGGCAAACAGCGCGATCGTGCGGCGACTGACCATTCAGTGCGACACCTCCGAAACGGCTAGCGAAACGTGCGTCGAGATCATATCTATACGGACGGGCTTGACACCCATAGACCCCTTCAGAAAGGCTTTCACGGGGTGCAACGGGCGATTCCGTGGTTCGTCTGCAGGGCTTGCAATGTGACCGTGACGTGCAACGATTGCACGACCACGGACGAAAGCGAAATCCCGTCTTGACGGGGCAAACCCCGATCGAACAGACAGCGTTTTTGCTCCCGTAGCCGGACACACAGGTATGCAATCGGTGCTGGACGAAGTCGAATTTCTCGCACGTTCGGAAAACCGCGTCGAGGTGTTGACGGCACTGGCGGAGGAGCGTCGGACGCGACGCGACCTCGAAGCCGAGACGGACGCCTCCCAGGCGACGCTCGGGCGGATCCTCGGGGACTTCCGGGATCGGTCGTGGGTCCGCAAGGACGGCAGCGAGTACGTCACCACCGCGACCGGCACGCTCGTCGCCCGCGGCCTGACCGACCTGCTGGAGATCCTCGAAACGGAGTGTGAACTCCGGGGACTGGTGCGATACCTCCCCACGCACGCGATGGACTTCGACCTGCGCCACCTCGCGGACGCGACGATCACGACGCCCACCCAGACCCGACCGAACGCGCCGGTTCAGCGACTGCTCGATCTCGTGGAGACGGCTGACGAAGTCAGAGCGTTCTCACACGCCTTCAACGAGCAGAACCTGACGGTCGTCGAGCGACGGACGAGCGCCGGCGAGTTGTGCTTCTCGGGCGTGCTCTCGCGGAGCGCGATCGAGGCGCTGGCCGGCGATCCCGACCTCCGGAATCGGTTACTGTCGCTGCTGGACGCGCCGGACACGGAGATCCACGTCCGCGAGGAGGGGATCCCGCTTGCGGTCACCATCGCCGACGAGACCGTCCACATGCTGTTGCGCGACGAGACCGGCGTCCTGCGGGCGTCGATCGACACCGACGACGAGGCGGTTCGCTCGTGGGCGAGCGAGACGTTCGATCACTACTGGCGGACGGCGACGACGCTGACGCCCGAGGATCTCGACCAGTGAGTACGGCCGGCGGCAGCGTCGTTATCGAAGTTGATCGAACGGGCGGCAGTATTACAGTCCTGCGGTCGGAGTGACCGATATGAGCCTCCAGGTCGACGTTCGGAAACTGGATCTGTTCAACAAGATGGCAAAGGAGGGCTCGAAGACGGTCGCCGATCACCTCAGCCAGATGGCCGGGATCGACGCCGGGATCGAGGTCTCGAAGATCAACTTCCTGGACATCGAGGACGTCAGGACTCATCTGGGATCGCAAAAACAGGTCGGGATCTTCGTCGAACTGGTCGATCCGCCCCATGGATACGTGCTTTTCTTGATCGACCCGAGAGATAGCAAGCAACTCGTCGCGCAGATGGTCGGTGGGATGGGAGACGACGGGCCCGCTGACGGCCTCTTTACCGACATGGAACGGTCGGCAATGCAGGAGATCGGCAACATCATGACCTCCGGGTACATCGACGGCTGGGCGAACGTCCTCGATACGACGATCGACATCTCGACGCCGTCGTTCATGTACGGTCCCGCGAGTGACATCGTCGACGAGATGGGGGGCTGGCCCGACGAGGACATCGTGTTCGTCGTCGACTCCGACATCGTCGCCGAATCGACGAACGTCGCGCTCACCGCGTACACGTTCCCGCGCCTGCGAGAACTGGTCGAACTCATCCAGGATATCGACCTCGATACCGACGTTCGAGAAGACACGACCGCATCCACTGATATCGTCGAGTGATTCCCTTTCGACGACCACACGCACTCTTGGCTACTCGACGAGGCGCTCGATCTCGGTCACGAGGACGTCGCTTGCCCCGACCGACTTCAGCGCGTTGATCGTCTCGAACACCTCGGCCTCGTCGACGACCGCATGGACCGCGACGTCCTCGCTGCCGGCGATGTCCATCACCGTCGGCCCACCCATTCCGGGCAAGACTTCTTTGACGTCGTCGAGCGCGTCCGCCGGGACGTTCATCATCAGGTAGCGTTTCCCGTCGGCGTCCAGGACCGATCCTAGCGCGGTCTCGATCTGCTGGACTTTCTCGTCGTCGCGGGCGTCCTCGCGAGCGAACAGTCGGACCGAGGATTCGAGCACGTCGGCGACGACTTCCAGGCGGTTCATCCGCAGCGTCGTGCCGGTCGAGGTGATGTCGACGATGGCGTCGGCGATGTCGACGTGCGGCGTGAGTTCGGTCGCTCCCGAGACCTCCGTAATGTCGGCGTCGACCCCTTCCTCGTCGAGGAACTGTCGGGTGATGTTGGGGAACTCAGTCGCGACTGTTCCGCCATCGAGATCAGCGACGGCGTCGATGTCGCTGTCTTCGGGCGCGGCGAGGACGAGCTTGCAGGCCCCGAATTCGAGATCGAGCAACTCGAGGAGGTTCTCCCGCCGTGCTTCGGCGACCTGATCGAAGCCGGTGATCCCGATGTCAGCAGCTCCGTCGGAGACGTATTCGGGGATATCGGCGGCGCGAGCGAACAGGATCGTCACCTCGGGATCGACGGTCTCGGCGTGGAGCTTGCGGTCGGCCCCATCGACGACGTGCAATCCGGCGCGTTCGAGCAACTCGACGCTCGGTTCGTGGAGACGGCCCTTGTTGGGCACGGCAATGCGCATACCGAAACGTGGAGGTCGGCGGGCAATTGCTTTTCCCTCCGGACGCAGCGACGAGCGACGGGCCCCGGTCGGGCCAAACCCAACGATCAAAGTCTCCCCTCACGAACGGACAGTCATGAGCGAACTTCTCGTTTCGGGCGGGCGGGTCCTGTTTCCGGACTACTCTGTCGAACCCGCGGACGTACTGATCGACCAGGACACCGGCGAGATCGTCGCCGTGGGCGCTGTGAACGGCGGTGATGACGAACTCGACGCTGGCGGTGACCTCGTGATCCCCGGGCTGGTCAACGCCCACACACACGTCGCGATGACGCTCCTCCGTGGCTACGCCGACGACAAGCCACTGGACGCGTGGCTGCAAGAGGACATCTGGCCGGTCGAGGCCGAACTCACGGCCGAAGACGTCCGGGCCGGAGCGGAGTTGGGCCTCGTCGAGAT
The DNA here is from genome assembly GCA_048623335.1 of Halapricum sp. Lineage (GTDB taxonomy): Archaea > Halobacteriota > Halobacteria > Halobacteriales > Haloarculaceae > Halapricum. Next base: position 3,848 of record JBMCBU010000083.1, on the reverse strand, counting down.
GCTCAAATCGGGCACGACGACCCTCAACGACATGTATTTTTTCATGCCAGAGGTGGTCACAGCCGTCGAGCAGGCCGGGATGCGTGCCCGGTTGGGCTACGGGGCAGTCACCGTCGGCAAAGACGAGGCCGCCGCACGCGACGAGATGCGCGACAGCCTCGAATTCGCCCGCGAGTACGACGGCGCGGCGGACGGGCGCATCCGGACGGCGTTTATGCCCCACTCGCTGACGACCGTCGGCGAGCCCTATTACCGGGAGTTCGTCCCCGAGGCCCGCGATGCTGGCCTGTCGATCCATCTGCACGCCAACGAGACGACCGACGAGGTCGATCCGATCGTCGCGGAACACGGCGAGCACCCCCTCGAATACGCGGCTGATCTGGGACTGCTCGAAGCGCGGGACTATCTCGCACACGGCGTCCACCTCGACGATCGCGAGATCGAGTTGCTGGCCGACCGGGGTGCGGGCGTCGTTCACTGTCCGGCCTCGAACATGAAACTCGCTTCAGGGATGGCTCCGATCCAGGACCTGCTCGACGCGGGCGTGCCGGTCGGGTTGGGAACCGACGGTGCGGCCTCGAACAACGACCTGGACATGTTCGACGAGATGCGCGACGCCGCCATGCTCGGCAAACTCGCCGCAGCGGACGCAAGCGCCCTCGACGCCGAGCACGTCGTCGAGATGGCCACCCGCGGGAGCGCCGAGATACTCGGGTTCGACTCCGGGCGGATCGAGCCGGGTGCGAACGCGGATCTGGCCGTTGTCGACCTCGATGCGCCACATCTGACACCGGCACACGATCTCGTGAGTCACCTCGTCTACGCCGCTCGCGGGAGCGATGTCCGGCACACAGTCGCCGACGGCCAGGTACTGATGCGCGACCGCGAGGTTCAGGTCTTCGACGAGCAGGCCGTACGCGAACGTGCGAGCGAACGGGCACGGGCACTCATCAGACGGGCCGAGTGACCGCAACGCGGTACGAGTACGTGATCGGTCACTATTAGGGTATATTATGCCATAATTCTATTTTCTGAAAACCTTTATTGCTCGCGACTATCGGTTTTCATCCATGAGTTCGAAACAAACATCCAGTCGAACGCGATTTGAGTGTACGAGCTGCGGACAGACCGTCGTTCCGGCATCGTACTGGGCTTCGTGTCCGGACTGTCGTGGGGCGTTGCGAAAGCGTAGCGACCCCGTCGAGAGTGGTTAATCGTCGGCGGACGGCTCCTCTTCGGCGGGCAGTTCGTCACTGTCCGGGTCGGACAGTGGCTCGCCTTCGGACGTTCCTGGTGGCGATTCGTCGTCTTCGAGGATGTTCTCGGCCCAGTCGCCGTAGACGTACCAGACGGCCACGGCCGCCGCGGCGGCGATATGCGAGAAGGCGATCCCGCCCCAGACGCCCATCGCGCCGACCCCGGCGACGGTGATCAGCAGGTACGTCGGCGGGATACGAACCCCCCACTGGGAGACAATCGAGAAGGCCATGGCCGTCCGGGTACTCCCCGCGCCGCGGAACCCGGCGTTGATCACCTGAAACGCACCCATGAAGACGTAGGTCGGCCCGATGATCTTGAAGTAGTCCGTCCCGAGCCGAATGACTTCGGGATCGCCGGGAATGAACACGGTCACGAGCGGACGGGCGAGCAAGAACACGAGGACGCTCACCACGCCGAAGACAACGCCGACGATTCCCGTCGAGAGCAGCACGGCACGCTTCGCGCGGTCGTTTTTCTCGGCCCCGAGGTTTTGCCCGACGGCCGTCTCGGTCCCGCGAGCGAGCCCGATCGCCGGCAGGAAGACGAACGTGTTGATGCGGTTGCCGATCCCATAGGCCGCGACTGCGGGTCCGCTGACCATCGCCGCCAGCGAGGTCATGACTGTGTATGCCAGCGAGTTTGCGCTCTGTTCGGCGGCAGTCGGCACGCCGATGTCGATGATCTTTGTGACCGTGTCGAGCTGGAGGCGAAGATCCGACAGCGAGACGATCAACTCGAGCCGACCCGAAAAGAGCAACCAGAGGCCGACTATCGCCGCGACTCCGCGGGAGATGACGGTCGCGACGGCTGCACCCGTGACACCCAAGCCGGCAAAGCCTGTGGTCGCATAGAGGTCCGCCTGCACGGCGAGGAAGTCGATCCCGAGCGGAAGTAGATTCGCCCATTCGAACAGGAGGTTGTTCCGAAATCCCAGGATCAGGATCGGATCGAGCAGGATGTTCATCGCCACGCTCGCGCCCATCAGATACATCGGCGTCACGGTGTCGCCGTACCCGCGCAACAGCGCCTGAAAGATCTGGAAGCCGAACATGAAGATCACGCCGACGAAGATGATCCGCGTGTAGACGACGGCCAGCCGGATCGCCTCGTCGCTGGCCGAGCCACCGATCAACGGGAGCAATACCGGCGAGAGGACGAACCCGATCGACGCCAGCCCGAACGAGACCAGTGAAACGAACGCGATCGTCTGGCCGGCGACGTGGCTGACACGTTCCGTGTTGCCCGCGCCGGTGTTTTGCGAGACCAGCACCGTCCCCGCAACGGTCAATCCGCCACCGAGACTGATCATCAAGAAGACGAACGGTAGTGACAGAGACAGTGCCGTCACTGCGCTCTGACCGAGGCGTCCGACCCAGAACGTATCGGCGAGGTTGTACATCACCTGCAAGAGCTGCGAAGCCACTATCGGTAATGATAGCGCGATCAGCGGGCGTAACAGCGGCCCCTCAGTCAGGTTGACCGACCGCCCGGATCCGTCAGTCGCCACTGCTGGCACCTCCGTCCGGCCGACACTCCCGACTCGCAGCCAACATACTGACTAGTTAGTCAGGACATATCGACGAACAAAAACGTGACGACATGCACGTAAGTGAATTGCTCTGTCGAAATAAACGATAGGAGATGATATTAAACAGTACGAACGGGTTTAATCGGTTCACGTGTGTTCGCAAGATTCGATAAATGAAGTGAACGGGATTCCGGCTTTATATGGATATAGATGCGAGTACGGGATGAGATGCACGCGAAACAGCTTCTGACAGTCGCCGTGGCTGTTGTGGTGGCCCTTTCGATCGTGGGGCCGGCGGCAGCCGCGGACGGGTTGGACGTGTCAGTCGGTCAAGACGGAGACGACGTCAAAGTCACGGTAACAGCGAACAACAGCAGCGTCGAGAATGCGACCGTCACTGTCGACGACGGCAACGCGACCTACGACGAAGCCGGTAACTACACCACCGACGACGACGGGCTCGTCGAACTCTCAGCTCCCGATGAGAACGTGACAGTGGCCGTCACCGCAGACGCCGACAACGAGTCCGCGTCGACGGAGGCCGATCTGATCGCCGAATCAATCGCCGAGAACGAGACGGACGAAACCGAGGGGAACGAGACTGATGAAGCCGAGGGGAACGAGACTGACGAAGCCGGCGGCCCCTTCGATATCGACCTCGGCGTCACTGTCGACAACGGAACGGTAGACTACAGCAACACCACTGTCAACGACAGCAACCCGTTCGGGCTGTACGTCAGTTCGTTCGTGCACACTGTTAGGGGCGAGAACGTCTCCGGCCCGATGGGCCAGACAGTCGCGTCGTTCGTGACGGCGTTCAACCCTGGCCAGGGACCGCCTGAGCACGCCGGTCCGTCGGAGAACTCGACGCAGGGGCCGCCCGAAGATGCCGGCCCGTCTGAGAACTCGACGCAGGGACCGCCCGAAGATGCCGGCCCGTCGGAGAACTCGACGCAGGGACCGCCCGAAGATGCTGGTCCGTCTGAGAACTCGACGCAGGGGCCACCCGAAGATGCCGGCCCGTCGGAGAACTCGACGCAGGGACCGCCCGAAGATGCTG
>JBMCBU010000082.1:0-8103 GCA_048623335.1 Halapricum sp. | reverse complement strand
GAACTCGATCGTCTCGATGCTGTCGAAACGGAACTCAACGGGGTCGAATCCCAGCTCGCCGATCTCCGGGGGCGACTCGACGATACCGCGAGCACGGACGACGTGACCGGGCTGGCCGACGAACTCGCCGACGCCCGTGAAAAGCTTCAGACAGTCGCCTGGGTCGTCCGCGAACTCCGTGAAAGCGGCGACGGATCGACCGTCGAGGCTATCAAGCGTGCGGCCGCCGAACACGACGTCCGTCGTGCCCGGTGTGAGAACTGCGGTGACGGCGTCGAGATCGGCCTGCTGACGGAACCGGCCTGTCCGCACTGTTCGGCCGCGCTCGACGGGTTCGAACCCTCGAAGCGGATTCTCGGACTCGGCAGTGCGACGCTCACCGTCGCCTCGGGGATCGGTGCCGGTGCCGACGAAACGGGCGACGAGATCGACGACATCGATACCGGGAGTGAACAGCCGTGAGCGACGATCCGACCGACGAGAGCGATCCCTTCGACGACCTCGAAGACGGCGTACCGGACGGTGATCCGTTCGACGACCTCCAGGTGGATGACGACCCGTTCGACGACCTCCAGGTGGATGACGACCCGTTCGACGATCCCCGGGCGGATGACGACCCGTTCGACGACTCTCCATTCGAGCGTGAGGGCCCGGAACGTGTCGATGTCGACGAGATGCCGGACACGCCCGCTGGCGATCCGTTCGCGGATCTCGGTGAAGCCATCGGCGAGGACCCGTTCGCGAGTGGCGACTGGGACGCCAGTGGCACCGACGAGTCCGTCTGGGAGGATCTCTCGACCGAACCCGAGATCGACACCGAAGAGGAGGGAGGTCGGCGCGTTTCGTCGGTCGACAAACACAGCTTCTGCGAGCAGTGTCGGTACGTCACCGATCCGCCCGAGTTCGCCTGCACGCACGAGGGAACCGAGATCCGCTCGTTTCCCGACATGGACACCGTCCGCGTTGTCGATTGTCCGATCGTCGAGGAACGCGAGCGACTGGAACGCGGCGGGTTCCAAGAGTAGAGCTTATCACGTCACCGGCACCAATACCCGCTATCGATGCAGTTCTGTGAGGAGTGTGGCTCCATGATGCACGCCGACGGTGACGTGATGGTCTGTTCGTCCTGCGGGCACGAACAGCCACGCGACGAGGCCGCGGCCGAACGGTTCGTCTCGACGGAATCCCAGAGCACCGACGACGTCATCGAAACCGAGGAGGGGGCGAACTTCGAGGGCAAGCCCACTGCCAAAGACGTCGTCTGTGAGGAGTGTGGGCACACGAAAGCCTGGTACACGATCAAACAGACCGGCTCCGCCGACGAACCGCCGACGCGCTTTTTCAAGTGCCAGGAGTGTGGCCACCGGTGGCGAGAATACAACTGATGGACAGTGCCGTATCAGCGCGGTCGTGGTCTGCGAGGTGCTTCTAACACTTTCTTCGAGCCCCGGTCCCGTCGGATGGGGGGATCTGGGCCGTTTCCTTCAGTGCGTTCTACCTCGTCCCAGTCCATTTTGCATGGCGTCTCGTATCTGACCGCTTTGACATCGACGTTTGACGGGGCTGGTCGCGATCCCCGTCTAGAGACGCTCAAAACCCCAGAACGGTCGAGGCGACCGCGATGAAAATGATCATCCCGAAGACGTCGACGACGTTCGTGACGATCGGGATAGTGACGTTGTCGGGGTCGATCCCGAACCGGTAGGACGTCCACGTCGCGGCGAAGCTCAGCGCGACGGCGATCGAGACGATCGCGACCCCGCTGACCAGCGAGATCGTCAGCAACTCACGGAGTGTCACGGCAGGATCGCCGGAGAGAACGGCGATCCCGTAGGCTCCGACGGCGAGGATCGTGAAGATCGTCAGCCCGAGCGCGAAGATCGCCGCCACGTTCGCCCACAGCGTCCGGTCGCGGATCCGCAGTTCCGTCAACCCGAGGTGAAATCGCGTCGAGAGCCGGGCGCTCAGGATCGCCCCGAGGTTGCCGCCGGAGGCGATCATCGTCGGCACCATGACCGCCAGAATGCCGTACTCCGCCAGGAGCGCTCGGGCGTCCTCGAGGGTGATCCCGGCAACGAGGACGATCATCGAGAGCACGATCAAAAGCGGGATCATGTTCCTGACGATCCGACTCGCCTGCCAGGAGCCAAGCGACTCGTTCGATCCGATCACCATCAGACCAGCACCTCCACGGTGATCGTCGCGAGAAGCAAAAACAGCATTCCGAAAATGTCTCCGAGCGTCGTCACGACCGGTCCGACGAGGTTATCGGGGTTGTACCCGCGCTTGTATCCCGCAAAGAGCACGAGCAACAGTCCGAAGATCAACACGACCGACGTCAGGAGGCCGGAGATCAGCAGGACCGTCATGAACTCGACCAGCGAGGCTGACTCCCAGCCCAGTATCCCGAGTGTCACCCAGGTGAGAACCGCGATCACGACCGACATGCTGACGGCGATGGTGAACGAGGCGACGATGGCGTTGATCAACCGGTCGTCGCGCTGAAATCGAGGTTCGATCAACCCCTGGTGGAGACCGCTGGAGATGCGGCCACCGAGCGCGCCGTAGACGTTACCCCGCGTCGCGAGAAAGACGGGCACTGCCACGAGAAGCCCCGGAAAAAAGGCGACGCGTTCGATGATCGCCTCGAGCACGAGTCCGGAAAACAGCCCGCCGGCGAGCGCGACCACCAGGACTGGCAGCGCTTCCCGATAGATCGATTTGAACTCGTCGACGGCTGCCATTGGCGACGTTTCTTCCAGGGAGGGGTTAAAACCAGCGAGAAAGGGCTGATCGCGGCTCGATCGATGTCCCAAACGGTGGGGCGGACGTCACTCGGTCAACGGGAGTACGATGCCGAAGACGATCGGCGCGAACAGTCCGAGGAGAATCCCGAGCGCTTCCAGGTCGATGAACAACGTGTGTCCCCACGCCGGCAGCGACCCGAAGGCCATGGGGCCGAGCGTCTCTCCTAGCAAACCGACGACCAGCAGTCCGACGCCGAGGGCGAACCCGCGTCGTGTCAGTTTCGGATAGTCGAGGTCTCCGTATCGTCCCATATCGATTCGGCGACGAGAGAACGACAAAAGCGTTTCTACTTCGACGGCGACGACATGAAAAGAGTCATAACGTCCGCTCGGAGAAGACCGGATATGCTCGAAGGAATCACCGACACGCTCCCGGAGTTACTCTATACGGTCCTCGCGGGCGGGTTGACCGGCATTGGCGTCCTTGCAGAAACGACGGGTCTGCAGACGATCACTGGCGGCGACACGATGGTCGGGCTGTGGATGGCCGCTATCGGACTCGTCGCGTTGTATGCCGGTTTCAAACTAGCACGCGAGAAGGGTCTCGCCTTCGGCCACTAGCAGGCTCGTTTTTCGGCGGCCGACCAGTACGAGGTGACATCGTCCCCGAAGCGATCACCGGTCGGAACGTCGCCAGCGCCAGACGGCCAGTCCGAGTTCGTACAGCGCGATCACCGCGACGACGGCTATCGCCACCTGAACGGTAGGAAGCCCGACCGCTCCGGCTTCGCTGACCAGCGGCGGGTCAGGGTTCGCGAAGTAACCGAGCGCGATCGCACCGAGCAACACCGGGATCCGGAGGTCCCGGAGTCTCAAGAACGCACGGTAGCTGCGCCGCGTGGCCCGGGCCTTGAGCGCCAGCAGCGTTCCCTCGAAGAGGCCGACAAGCAGGAGTGCGACGAGCACCGGCAGATAGCCGAGAACCCCGATGCTGTCGAGGACATCGACGACCGCTCCGGGAATCGCCTCGAAGTAACTGCCGGGCATCGGTAGTCGGCTGAGCACGTAGCCGACGAGCGCGGTCGCCCCCCAGACGTACGGCCGGGCTGCGGTCGCGTTCGAAAGCGTCGGCGCGAGCGATCCCTCACCGGTCCAGTACAGCAGCGCGAGCGTTCCCTCGAAGAGCGCGATCATCGTCGCCGTGACGATGAACGGTGCCATCCCGGTCGGATCGGGATTGAAGATGAACGCCACCGTCGCGAACCCGGCCCAGAAGTACAGCCGCTTGTCGGCCAGCCAGCGCCGGGAAGTGACGCCCATCATGATCGCGAGCATGATGAAAAGCGGGATCTGGAAGATGAACGCGAAGAAACCGAGCATCAACACCATCAGTTCGAACGTCTGGCCGAGGCTGAACGCGATCTCGGCGGCACCCTCGGAGTAAAAGAGGAAGTACGTGAAAATCGCCGGCAGCACGATGACGTGTGCGAACAGCAACCCGACGACCGCGAGGACGAGGCTGGTCGGCACCGAGGCCAGGTAGTACCGGCGTTCGTGGGGGTACAGTCCGGGCCGCATGAACAGGTAGCTCTCGTAGACGAGCACCGGGAGCGCGATGACGAACCCCGCGAGTGTCGCGACTTTCAGCCGTGCGAGGATGAGTCCGAGCGGATCGTACACTCTGGGGCACGCACTGCTTTTCGCCACGTCGACGGCCTGGGCACACGCCTCCGGCGAGGCTGGCTGGAGGTACGAATACCAGAGAAAGTTGATAATCCATTCGGAAAACGGGAAGACAACCCCGCTGACGAGCGCCATCACGACGAGTACCCGCAACAGGCGGCTGAACATCTCCTCGATGTGCTCGGTCAACGGGAGTTCCTCGTCGTCGGGGGCACCTTCGAGGCCGCCAGACGGCTCGGGCTCGGGATCGTACGTCGGCGGCTCGGACACTGAGGGCTTGCCTGGGGGCCTCGCCTCCTCGCCGGGCACGTCGGCACCGCCGGTCTCGCCCTCGCCCATAGTTGACGGCGGTTTGTCCCCGCCTATTGTAAGCCTTCTTTTCTCTGTGGGTCTCACCGCCAGTACGGACCACGAGCGGTGGCCCATCGCTGCCGAGAGCACGCAACATTCGTCGTCGATGAATAAATTGATAATAGCGAGTCGGCAAACACCGTCGAAGAGCTATGGCCGGCGCAATCGACGAGGACACCCGTCGCACGATCGCTGGCGGTCGGGAGGCACTCGGTGCGGCACTCAAGACCGTCCAGCGACACCTTCAGGTCGTCTTCGTCGTCTTCGTTGTCACGCTCGTCGGGACGATCCTCGCGCTGCAGAACTACATATGGGACGCGCTCAAGCAGGACCTCATCTCCGAACAGGCAGAAGTCGTCACGATCACGCCCTTCGAGGTCATCCTCTTGCAGTTCAAGATCGGGCTCATCGTAGGTGCGATCGTCTCCGTCCCCGTCCTCCTGTATCTCTCGCGGGACGAACTCCGACAGCGCGGCTGGCTGCCGCAGGTGCCACTTGCCCGCTGGAAGTTCGCGCTGCTGGTCGGCGGCGTTCTGACGCTGTTCGTGCTCGGTATCGCCTATGCCTACCTGTTTTTCTTCCCGCTGATGTTCGATTTCCTCATCAGTACGGCGACCAACTCTGGGTTCAATCCGACCTATTCCATCACGATGTGGATGGAGTTCATCGTGTTGCTGTCGCTGTCGTTCGGGATCGCCGCGCAGTTGCCGCTGGTTATGAGTACCCTCGCTTACGCCGAGATCGTCCCCTATGAGACCTTCCGTGACTACTGGAAGCACGCTGTCGTCGGGCTGTACGCCGCGGGTGCCCTGTTTACGCCCCCCGACCCGCTCACGCAGGTGATGTGGGCGACGCCGCTGCTGGTGCTGTACGCAGGGAGTCTGAAGTTCACCCGGATCATCGTGACGGTCAAACGAAGCAGCGAGCAGTTCGACTTCGGCGAAATCGCCAGAGACAACTGGAACCGAATCGCCGGAATTGCCCTGCTGTCGTTTCTCGTCGTGTACCTCTTTTTCACCACGGGTGGGCTTGCAACGCTGAACGACCTGTTCGGCTCGTCGTCGCTGTGGCCGACGCTCACCCCGCTGTCGGAGTCGACCGGTCTCTCCCGACGAGCGATCGGTGTCCTCGCCGGGGTCGGAGTCGCCATCCCGGTCGCGCTGGTCGTCTTCTACCGGACCATCGCCCGTGAGTTGACCGCGCTCGATCCGGCCGCCGCGGCGAGCGTCGGCGATCCCGCGGACCTGGACGTCAGTGAACTCGACGCTGCGGGGGTCCGTGCGGCCCCGCTGGAGCCGTTCGAGGAGATGAGCGAGGACGAGTTGATGGCGATCGCCTCCGATGCGCTCGACAACGACGATCCCGAGCGTGCCGAGGCCCTGCTGGAGAGGTTCGACGAGGCCCAGGAGCGGACGGGCCAGTCGCAGGCGGCGTCCGGAGGCGAAGGCGACACCGAACCGGCCAGCGGTGGCGACGACGGCCAATCGGACACAGACGACGATTCGAGCGTCGTCACCGAGACGACGGCCGGCATGGTCGACGCGTTCACCGAAGAGGAGACCACGGAGGACGACATCGGCGGGTACTACTACGACATCACGTTCATCCTGGATTCGTTGACCTCGAAGGCGTTCCGGATCGTCGGGCTGTTCATGGCCGTCCTCGGTGGGTTGTTCTTCTATCTCTATCAGCGTGGCATCAGGGACATCAACGCCGATTTCCTCTCGCGGCTGCCGGCCGGGATGAGTGCAGAGGACGTCCAGCCAGTCGCGTTACATCCCGTCGAGCACCTGATCTTCGAGATCAAGTTCAGCGCGCTCGTCGCTGCCATCGTGACGCTGCCGGTGATCCTGTATTACGCCTGGCCGGCACTGCGAGAGCGCGGGCTGGTGACGGGCGATAAGCGCGTGTTGCTCGTCTGGGGCGGGTCGCTGTTCGTCGGCGTCGGGATCGGCAGTGCGATCGGCTACTCGCTGGTCGCGCCCGCGGTGATCTCCTGGCTGACCCAGGACGCGCTGGGTGCGAACATGATCATCGCCTACCGGATCAAACACTACGCCTGGATGGTCGTCTACACGACGATCGGTATCGGCCTACTCGCAGAGGTCCCGGTGTCGATGTTCCTGTTTCACTTCGGCGGGCTCGTTTCCTTCGAAGCGATGTGGAGTCGCTGGCGCGAGGTGACCATCGGGATCTTCACCTTTGCCATGTTCGCCACCCCGAGTAGCATGTTCACGATGTTGCTGATCGCGATCCCGATCGCGCTGGCGTTTTACTTCGGGCTCGGGGTGCTGTGGCTCGCCACCCTCGGTGGCCGCCGCGGTGGCGGTGGCACCCGCGTCGAAGAACCGGCCTGATCGCCATCCGCGGCTCGTTTCGTCCAGCGGCCGCCTCGCGTTCGGAGTCACGCGAGTAGTGCTCCGATAGCGTTTTGGTATTCGCTGAAGAAGACTGGAGTATGCCAAAGATAAGCGTGGAAGTACCGCAGGAACTTCTCGAAGACCTGGACCGACACGTCGGCGAGGGAGGGAAGTTCGTCAACCGGAGCGAGGCGATCCGTGCGTCGGTTCGCAAGACGCTGGACATGCTCGACGAGATAGACGCCCGCCACGATCGACTGAACGATGACGAGGAGTAACGCCTCTCTCGCGGTTCCACAGGTCGCACTGCTCGCGCTCTTTGTCACGGCGCTCGTGACGGCGCAGGTGACTGCCGCGAAGGTGCTGGCTTTCGAGCTGCCGTTCTCGATCCCGGTCGCCGGCGAGACGCTGCTGTTGCCGGGTGCGGCACTGGCGTATGCGCTGACGTTCTTCGCCTCCGATTGCTACGCCGAACTGTACGGTCGACGGGCGGCCCAGGTGATGGTCAACGTCGCGTTCGCGATGAACTTCGTACTGTTGGCGCTGGTCTGGAGCACGATCGCCGCGCCGATCTCGCCGGCCTCGGACGTTTCGCAGGCACAGTTCGCGGACGTCCTGGGAGCGTCGACTGGTATCGTCGTCGGGAGTCTCGCCGCGTACGTCGTCAGCCAGAACTGGGACGTGATCGTCTTCCACTGGATTCGCGACGCCACCGACGGCGAGCATCTCTGGCTGCGCAACCTCGGCTCGACCGCGACCAGCCAGCTCATCGACACCGTGATCTTCGTCGGCATCGCCTTTTTCCTGTTTCTGGGCGTCCCGCTCGAAGCGGCCCTTTCGCTGATCGTCGGCCAGTACCTCCTCAAACTGGCCATCGCCGCGCTGGACACACCGTTCGTCTATCTGGTCGTCGGACTCGTCCGCTCTCGGGGGGCGGATTCGACGACGCTTGCGTTCAGCGA
>JBMCBU010000081.1:0-8144 GCA_048623335.1 Halapricum sp. | reverse complement strand
TCGGGAAGACGACCTCGATCGCCAAGCTCAGCCACTATCTCGACGAGCGCGGCTATTCGTCGGTGCTGGCCAACGGCGACACCTACCGTGCTGGCGCGAACGAACAGCTCCGCGAGCACGCCGAGACCCTCGATCGGACGTTCATCTCCCACGAGCAGGGCTCGGACCCGACGGCGGTCATCTACGACGCCGTCGAGTACGCCGGGGCCAACGACGTCGACGTCGTGCTCGGTGACACTGCCGGTCGGTTGCACACCAGCGACGATCTGATGGCCCAGCTAGAGAAGATCGACCGCGTGATCGAACCCGATATGACGCTGTTCGTCGACGAGGCCGTCGCCGGTCAGGACGCCGTCAACCGGGCACGCGAGTTCGACGATGCCGCCGAGATCGACGGCACGATCCTCACGAAAGCCGACGCGGACCCACAGGGCGGCGCGGCGATCTCGATCGCCCACGTGACCGGCAAGCCCATCCTCTTTCTGGGCACCGGCCAGGACTACGACGACCTCGAACGGTTCGAACCCGAGGCGATCGTCGACCGACTGCTCGAGGAGTAACCTGCCGGCAGAGACGACTGTTTAAGAGAGAGCCGACAATAGGAGGTGTTGTGTCCGGCAACTTGCTGCCCGTGGTCGCGGCGATTCTAGTCGTCGGAATCGGCGTGCAACTGATCGCCCATCGCCTGCGCATACCCAGCGTCGTGTTCTACCTGGTTGCTGGCGTCCTGCTCGGGCCGGAAGTGCTTGGGCTCGTCACCCTGGAGACCTTCGGCAACGGCCTGGAGGTCATCGTCGGCCTCGCGGTCGCGATCATCGTCTTCGACGGGGCCTTTGCCCTGCAGTTCGCCCGGATCCGCGAGGCGTCACAGACGTCGTTTCGGCTCGTGACGGTCGGGGCCGTGGTGATGTTTCTCGCGACGACACTCGCCGTCCGGTTGCTGACCGGGACGACCTGGGAGATCGCGTTGCTCGTCGGCGCGCTGCTGGTGGCGACTGGCCCGACGGTCATCACGCCGATTCTCGAAGTCGTCCGCGTGCGCGAGCACGTCGCCGCCGCGCTGGAGACAGAGGGGATCATCAACGACGTGACCGCCGCGATCGGTGCAGTCGTCATCTTCGAGACACTGTTGCTCGACGATCTGGGCGTTCCAGCGACGGTACTGACGTTTTTCGAGCGCTTCGGGATCGGTGTCGCCGCGGGACTGGTCGCGACCGCGATCGTCTACGCGTTGCTGGCCAACGACGACGCGACAGACTCGTGGACGGCGTCGCGGCTGATCGCCGCGAGCGGTGTCGGATCGGCCACGCTGATTGGTATCCTCGCAATCGAGGCTGGCATCGGGAGTCCAGCCTGGATCGTCGTCGGCGTCGGAACGGGGCTGGCGGTGACCGCGATTACGGCCGGGCTCTTCCAGTACGACCAACGGGATCGCCCCACTACCTCCTGGTTCACGCTCGTCGGTGCCGGCGGGGCGGCCCTGGCGGTCGGGACGATCACTGCGGGGACGCCCTTGCGACTCGCGATCACGATCGTGACCGGGATCGCCGTTGCGGCCCTCGTCCGATCGCTGTTCCACAGCGACGTCACACCGGGAGAGACGCCCCAGGCAGCCCGGTTTCTCACGATTGCGGCCGCGATCGGCTCGTTCGCACTCGCGGAGACGGTGGCAGCCGAAGCGGGGATCGCGGCTGCGGCGACGGCCGGCATCGCGCTCGGTAACCTCGAGTTGCCACACAGAGAAGTGATGGAGGAGTTCGGGCGCGACGCGACGCTGCTGGTGCTTGCGTTCGTGTTCGTCTCGCTGGCGGCGCTGATCGACGTCGGCGCGATCGCGGAGCTGGGCTTTGCTGCCCTGGCGCTCGCGGCGGTCGTCATGCTGATCATTCGGCCACTCGTGGCGTTGATCGCGACCGTCGGCGTCGATCGGTTCTCCCGGCCGGAACGGCTGTTTCTGGCGGCCGTCGGTCCGCGAGGGATCATCCCCGCCAGCGTCGCGACGCTGTTCGCGATCGAACTCGAACTTGCGGGCAACGTGGCGGCGGGACAGGTCCTGCTCGGGACGGTCTTCGCCGTCATTTTCGCGACAGTCGCGATCGAAGCGGGACTCGCCAGACAGATCGGCGACTTACTCGGAGTGACACCAATGCGCACGATACTCGTCGGCGGGGGCCGGGTCGGCCGGGCGCTCGCCACACGACTGGAACGGAGAGGAGAGTTCGTCGTCATCGTCGAAGACGACGAGACAGCCGCGATCAAGGCACGCGAAGCGGGGTTCACCGTCCACGAGGGTGACGGCACCGAAAGCGACGTGCTTCGGGCAGCCGGGATCGAGGACACCAAGATCGTCGTCGCGGCGACCGGTGACGACGACGTCAACGCGCTCGTCACCCAACTGGCTGCCACGAAGTTCGACGTCAAGGACATCTACGCACGCGTGAACCAGCCGGAAAACGTCGACGCGTTCGACTCGGACCGTGTGACGGCCATCGACTCCTCGATGGCGACCGCCTACGCGATCGACAACGAGATCGAACGGCCCGAACTGGCCCACTGGATGACGGACATCGGCGACAGCCACGATATCCAGCAGGTGGCGGTCACCGCGGACGACGTGATCGGCAAGTCGATCAGGGAGTTGCGCGACGTGATCCCCGGCGGCTGTCTCGTCGCGGAAGTCGGCTATGGCGACGACGCCCGCGTTCCGGGACCGGACCACCGGTTCGAGGAAGGCGAGGTCGTCACCTTCCTCGGCAGCACCGAGGCCGTCTCCGAGGCGCTCAGGCGGTTCCATCCACACGATTGACGTGGAGCGTTCGATGCCTGATCGACGCTGTGGTCGACAGGCGTCGCGTTTAAGCGCGCGAGCGTCCAACCGACGGGTATGCCAGAACCACGCGTCCCCGGCGGCGGCGATCGCATGGAGTTGCCCTGCGGGGAGGCCGTTTCGCCGCGGGCGTTCGATCTCGGCCAGCGGGAGCTCGACTGCGACTGCGGGAAGACTCACGCGATCGTGACCGACGCCCATCCGTTGTCGCGGTTCGTCCCCGAGGACATCGCCGCCCAGCTGCGGGCAGTGATCGACACCGACGACGAGTACGACGAGTTCTCGACGGTCCATCTCATGGGGTCGGTGATGGAGGAGTTCCCCGAGGAAGTCGCCGTCGAGGACGTCTCGGAAGACGGCCAGGTCGGGGCGGCCCTGATCTGGGTGACTGACTTCGACGCCAGACGACTCCATCACGTCGTCGTGGAGTTGCTCGTCGAGCTGATGGACCACGCGATCAGCCACGTCGACGACGAGAGTCTCGAAGCGGAGTTCGAATCCCAGATGGCCGAGTTCGACGTCGAGGCCTTCGTTTCGGCCTACCGCGAGCAGCGCGACTTCGAGGACGAATACGACCAGCCAGTGTAGTGCTCCGGCTGTACCATCCATGCCAGTGTACTGTCGACCGTGCGGTCTCGGCCCGCGTGACACCGGTCGTTCGGTCCCGGTCAGTGTGACACACGACGTGCTATCGTCTGACAACTGTCGGTGACACTCGTTCGCTCGCAGTCCGGGATTTTCGACTGAGACGCCGTCAGACGGTTGTCTGACGCCGTTTAATGATAGAGTAGGGCATATGTACGCGTATGCGCATACGTCACGGCGAGTTCGAGCGGATCCGGTCGGTGTTGGAACAGGCCGACGCCGACGAGCCGCTGACGGCGCGCGAAATCCTCGATCTGCTGGAGGAGCACGGCGAGGACTTCGACAGCGCCCACCGGGTCGCGACCGTCCTCGGGCGGCGCGCCCAGCACGGTGACGTCGAGGTCATCCGCGACCAGCCCTACCGGTATCGCTTCCGGAACGTGAACAACTGACGGGCCGCCCCGCCTCGGCGTCTGGAGACACAGTCGCGTGTTCGGAGCCGGATCCCGCTTTTGCTGACCGGTCCCGCCGGAAACCAGCGGGTTTTTGACCCGAATGGCGATAACAACAGGTATGAGCCACGAAGAGTTTCCGACCGACGAGCCCGCGGTGGTGACCTGCGGGTTGCCCTACGCCAACGGCGACCTGCACATCGGCCACCTGCGGACGTACGTCGGCGGCGACGTGTTCAGCCGCGCGCTGGAGAAACTGGGCCAGCAGACCGCCTTCGTCAGCGGCTCTGACATGCACGGCACCCCCATCGCCGTCCAGTCAATCCAGGCGGACGTCGATCCCGAGGCGTTCGCCCTAGAGTATCACGAGCAGTACCAGGAGACCTTCCCGAAGTTCGCGGTCGAGTTCGACAACTACGGCCACACCCACGAGGAGACCAACCGCGAGCTGACCCACGAGATCGTCCGTGCGCTCGAGAGAGAGGGGTACGTCTACGAGAAAGAGATCAAGGTCGCCTGGGACCCGGAGGACGACCAGCCACTTCCCGATCGGTACGTCCGGGGGACCTGTCCGTACTGCGGCGAGCAGGCCCGCGGCGACGAGTGTGACGAGGGCTGTGGACGCCACCTCGAACCCGGCGAGATCGAGGATCCAGTCTCGACCATCTCCGGGAACCCGGCGGAGTACCGCGACCGCACCCACAAGTTCTTCGAAGTTTCCGAGCTGGCCGACTATCTCACGGCGTTTCTCGACCGACTGGAGGGGACGCCTAATGCTCGCAACCAGCCACGGCAGTGGATCGAGGACGGCCTGCAGGACTGGTGTATCACCCGCGATCTGGACTGGGGCTTTGATTACCCCGACATCGAGGGCGAGGACGACGACTCGGGTGCCAGCGACGACCTCGTGCTGTACGTCTGGGTCGACGCGCCGATCGAGTACATCGCCTCGACCAAGCAGTATACCGAGCGCGTGGGCGCGGACGTCTACGACTGGGCGGACGCCTGGAAGGGCGACGGCGAAATCATCCACGTCATCGGCCGGGACATCATCCAGCACCACACCATCTTCTGGCCGGCGATGCTGAAGGTCGCGGGCTATGACGAACCCCGTGCCGTGATGGCAAGCGGGTTCATGACGCTCAACGGCAAGGGCTTCTCGACCTCGCGCAATCGGGCTGTCTGGGCTCGCGAGTACCTTGCGGAGGGGTTCCACGAGGATCTGCTGCGCTACTATCTCGCCACGAACGGCGGTTTCCAGCAGGACGTCGACTTCTCGTGGGCGAAGTTCCGCGAGCGCGTCAACGGCGAACTCGTCGGGACGGTCGGGAACTTCCTGTACCGATCGTTGCTCTTTGCCCACCGTAACTTCGACGGGACGCCGGACGCCGACGTGTCCGATGAGGTCAAAGGGCGAATCGACGAGGCCGTCGAGGCCTACCGCGAGGCGGTCAACGACTACTCGATCCGCAAGGCGGGCCAGGCCGCCGTCGGCCTCGCGCAGTTCGGCAACGAATATATCCAACGAAACGAGCCGTGGAAACTCACCGACAGCGACCCCGAACGGGCCGCACAGGTCATCCGCGACTGCGTCCAGATCGCCAAAGCGCTCGCGATCTTGCTGGAACCGCTCACGCCCGGCAAAGCAGAGCGACTCTGGGACCAGCTCGAAGAGGACGGCAGTGTCCACGATGTGACCGTCGAGGCCGTCCACGAGACGCCGCCGGAGACCTTCGACGAACCCACGGAACTGTTCGAGAAGATCGAAGACGACCGTGTCGAAGAGCTAAACGAGAAACTCGAAGCGCGCGTCGAGGAAGCGACCGAACAAGAAAGCGACGACGAAACCGAAAGTGACGAGACCGGCGACGACCGATCCGAAGGTATGGATCTGGAGCCACTGGTCGAAAATCGGATCAGTTTCGACGACTTCGAGGGAATCGACATGCGCGTCGGCCGAATCGAGACGGCCGATCCGATCGAGGACTCGGACAAGCTCGTTCGTCTAGAAGTCGACATCGGTATCGAGACCCGGCAGGTCGTCGCCGGGATCAAGCAACTGCACGACGTCGAGGAGCTCCCTGGGACGACGGTCATCCTGCTTGCGAACATGGAGAAAGCCGAACTGTTCGGCGTCGAGTCTAACGGCATGATCCTGGCTGCCGGCGACGAGGCCGACCTGCTGACGACCCACGAAGACGCCCCAGTCGGGACGCGTATCCAGTAGCGCCGACCTGTCTCCCGGGAGCGCCAGCCCTTTTATCGCCCGTCCCGTTGATCCGGACATGGTAGACGACGACTCCGACTGGGAGTTCGAAGCAGGCGACGTCAGCGAGAGGGGGCGTGACGACGGTGATGTCGATGCGGGCGACGACGGCGATGTCAGTGCGGGCGACGACGGCGAGTGGCGCTTCTCGCTGTCGGATCTCGACGACGATCAGAGCGCAGTCGGAGGCAACGTGTTCGGCTCGCCGACCAGCGACAGCGAAATCATCGAGGCGGGATCGCCCGAGCTGGAGAACGTCCTCTTTCTCGTCGTCGGCGTGCTCGTCGCGCTTGCGTTTTTCCTGCAGTTCTACCTGGCCGGTGCAGGGCCAGGATGACCGGTGACCGAAGGATTATCCAGTCGGAACCCCAATAGATCGGTATGATTGAGTTTCTCGGTCTCGATCTGGCGACGCTTCTGTTACTGGCCGGTGCCGGACTCGTCATCGCCGAGGCGTTCGCGCCGGGTGCGCACTTTATCGTCCTCGGGATCGCGCTGTTCGGTGCCGGACTGGTCGGACTGGCGTTGCCGGGTTCGCTCGGGTTGCTCGCCACGACGCTCGTGCTCGCCGCTACGGTCATGATTATCGGCGGGGCGGCACTGTACGGCTACCGCGAGTTTGACATCTACGGTGGGAAGGGAACGGCACAGACAAGCGACTCGGACTCACTGCGCGGACAGACTGGTCGAGTGACCGAGCGCGTCACCGGGTCCGGCGGCGAGATCAAGCTCAACGGGGGCGGCTTCAACCCCTACTACCGGGCTCGCGCGCTGAGCGACGAAATCGAGGAAGGAACGGAAGTCATCGTCGTCGATCCCGGCGGCGGAAACGTCCTGACCGTCGAGAACTTCGAACAGATCGAGGAAGACGAGATCGACCGGGAACTCGCCCGCGGACGGGACGAAGACGGCGAAACTGAACTGGATCTGGACGCGGCGTGACCTGGACGCGACCGGTTCGGCCGCTCTCGCACGACGATCGCTGTGGCATGATTTTTGCCGAACACTTTTTAACGGGTCGGCCGAAGACCTGGATGTATGTTCGAACTGGTCCCGCTGCAGTTGGTGGGGACGCTCCCACTGCTTGGCCTCATCATTCTGGCCATCGCCGTCGCCGTCGTCTGGCAGATGGTGGTCATCGTACAGGCATACGAAAAGAAAGCACTGACCGTCCTGGGAGAGTACCGCAAGCTACTCGAGCCGGGGATTAACTTCGTCCCGCCGTTCGTCTCGAAGACCTACGCGTTCGATATGCGTACCCAGACCCTTGACGTGCCCCGCCAGGAGGCGATCACCCGTGACAACTCGCCGGTGACCGCCGACGCAGTCGTCTACATCAAGGTCATGGACGCCAAGAAGGCGTTCCTGCAGGTCGACGACTACAAGCGCGCAGTCTCGAACCTCGCCCAGACGACCCTGCGGGCGGTGTTGGGTGACATGGAACTGGACGACACGCTGAACAAACGCCAGGAGATCAACGCCAAGATCCGCAAGGAACTGGACGAACCCACCGACGAGTGGGGGATTCGCGTCGAGAGCGTCGAAGTCCGGGAGGTCAACCCGAGCAAGGACGTCCAGCAGGCCATGGAACAGCAGACATCCGCCGAGCGTCGCCGCCGCGCGATGATCCTCGAAGCCCAGGGGGAACGCCGTTCCGCCGTCGAGGAGGCCCAGGGTGAAAAGCAGTCCAACATCATCCGCGCCCAGGGTGAAAAGCAGAGCCAGATCCTCGAAGCCCAGGGGGATGCCATCTCGACGGTCCTGCGGGCGAAATCCGCCGAATCGATGGGCGAACGCGCCGTCATCGAACGCGGCATGGAAACCTTAGAGGAGATCGGCAAGGGCGAATCGACGACGTTCGTCCTGCCCCAGGAACTGACCTCGCTGGTCGGGCGCTACGGCAAACACCTCACCGGTAGCGACGCCAAGACCAACGGTCACGAACTCGAAGGCATGGACTTCGACGAACAGACTCGCGAGATGCTCGGGCTCGACGACATCGAAGAGATCCTCG
>JBMCBU010000080.1:0-8241 GCA_048623335.1 Halapricum sp. | reverse complement strand
TGGACGACGAGACCTGTATGGTCGACGTCGCCCGGTTCTTCCTGGATTTCACCCAGGACGAGTCCTGCGGGAAGTGCCCGACCTGTCGGATCGGGACGAAAAAGATGCTCGACATCCTCGAACGGATCACCAACGGCGACGGGGAACCCGGTGACATCGAACGTTTGCGTGACCTCGGTGAGACGATCACGGAAGGGTCGCTGTGCGGGCTCGGCAAGACTGCACCGAACCCGGTGTTGAGCACACTCGAACACTTCGAGGAGGAATACGAGGCCCACATCTATGACGACGAGTGTCCGGCCGGCGAGTGTGAACTCGGCGGCGGCAAACACGCGGGCACGTACAAGATCGCCGCCGCGGAGTGTGTCGGGTGTCAGCAGTGTCTGAACGTCTGTCCAGTCGACGCCATCGACGGCGAGCAAGGGGAGACCCACGAGATAGACCCCGAGACGTGTATCGGGTGCGGACAGTGTGTCGAGGCGTGTCCGATCGACGCCATCAGCGAGCGGGTGTGATACCATGAGCAAAGCAACACAAACCGACGCCGACCCCGGCGTCGCTCTCGAGATCAACGGTCAGGAAGTGCAGGCACGCGAAGGACAGACGATACTTGAGGCGGCACGAGAAGCCGACATCGAAATCCCGACACTGTGCGAACACGAGACACTCACGAACGTCGGCGGCTGCCGGATGTGTCTCGTCGATATCGACGGTGAACGGACTGAGACTGCCTGTACGACGACTGTCCAGGACGGCATGGAGATCGAGGTCGAGTCCGAAGAGCTGTGGGACCACCGCCGAACGATTCTGGAGCTGATGTTCTCAGAGCAGAACCACTACTGCATGTACTGCGAAATGGAGGGCGACTGCGAGCTCGAGGACCTGTTCAACGAGGCCGGGCTAGACGCTTGCGAGTATCCCCTCGAGTACAACGACGTCGACGTCGATACCTCTCACGAACACATCACGCTCGACCTCGACCGGTGTGTCCTCTGTGGTCGCTGTGTCCGAACTTGTGACGAGATCGTCGGCAACGACACGCTCACGTTCAAGGACCGCGGTCTGGAGACCGAGATCGTCGCCGACGACGGCGTTTCCCTCGGCGACTCGTCGTGCATCTCCTGTGGTGCGTGCGCGCAGGCGTGCCCGACGGGGGCGATCTATACCAATCAGAGCGCCTATCGCGGCCGCAAGGAGGAGTGTGACGTCGTCACGACGACCTGTACGGAGTGTAGCCTCGGCTGTGAACTCGAGGTGTACACCAACTCCGGTCGAATCGTCAAAATCGAGGGTGTCGAAGACGGTCCGGACGGCGGCCAGCTCTGTGAGATGGGCCGGTTCGGACTGTTCGGTGACCGTCGCGAGCGCGTCGACACGGCGTCGATCCGTGGCGAGGGGACGGTGGCGGTCGAGGACGCCCTCGATCGAACGCGCGAGTTGCTCGCCGAGGCCGAAACGGTCGACGCCGTCGCCTCCGACCGGCTGCCGACCGAAGTCATCGAGGCGTTCGACGACTCGATGGACGCCTACGACGCCGCGGTCGAGATCCCCGGGGCGCGGCGAGCGGCCGACGAGCGCCGGATCGCCGAGCGAGTCGCCCCGATGTTCAACAAACACGCCGGGAACCTCCGAGCGCGAGGACCCGAGGCGCTGCTCGATGCCGAAGCCGTCGCCGTCTTCGACACGAGCATCGTCGATACGCACCCAGTGGCCGCGTCGTACATCCGCCGGGCGGCCAAAGACGGCGCGACCCTCATCAGCGTCGACTCGGACGAGGATCGCTTCGACGCGAAGTCGGACGCCTCGATCGAGTCGGGAACCGGACTGAGCCGTCTCACCGAGGACGCTGTCGAGGTCATCGAGGAGGACGCTTCCGCGCTTGCGGACTCGGACACCGAGACGTTGATCAACGCCGTACCGGCTCTCGAAGACGGCGCAAAGAGCTTCGTCGTCCTCGGCCCGGAAGTCGAGAAGGAGGACACGCTCATCAACGCCTACGCGCTGGCCGGGATGACCGACAGCAGAGTCCTCAGTCTGCCCGACCGGGTCAACGCCTTCGAGAACGGCGTCGGGACCGACGACTTGCACGAAGAGCCCGACGTGGCCTACCTCTTCGCCGGCGACGACCGCGAGGACGACCTCGATCGGATGGTCGAGGTCGCTCGCAAAGCCGACACGGTGATCGTGCAGGCGACTCGCGAGTCGATCCTGACGAAAGCCGCCGACGTCGTCCTGCCGGCGCTGGACTGGTTCGAACGCTCCGGGACGATCACCGACGCGAGCGGTACCGATCACGAACTCGCGCGCGTGCTCGACCCGCGCGTCGCGGTCGACTCAGATCGCGAGGTACTCGCGGCACTCGTTGACACCGCCCAACGGGCGGAGGTGGAACAATGAGCAAGACCGAGTCGCCACAGCAGGACGACCGGACGACCGTCGCGACGGTCTGTCTCGGCGGCTGCTCGGGCTGTCACATGGAGTTTCTGAACATCGACCACGACCTGGTCGACCTGCTCGAGGACGTCAAAATCGAGGCCAGTCACATGATCGTCGACGAGAAGGGCGTCCCCGAGGCCGACATCGGCATCGCGGAGGGCGTCGTCACCAACGAGGAGAACGTCGAGGTCGCCGAGGAGTTGCGCGAGAACTGCGATACCGTGGTCGCGTGGGGTGACTGTGCGGCCCTGCGCGGGATCATGTCCCTGCGAAACGACGACGACCCCGACGAGATGATCGACGAGGTCTATCTGGACAAGGCCGACGAACACAGCGAGAGCCCACGCGACGACGTGCCGGTACCGGCGCTACTCGAAGACGCCCGGCCGCTCGACGACTACATCGACGTCGACGTCTACATTCCGGGGTGTCCGCCCGACGCGGAGGTCATGGCGCACGGTATCGAAGCGCTGCTCGAGGGCGAGCAGCCCGAAATTGTCGACGAAAAACTCCAGTACGACTAACAATGAGCAAGAAGCAAGTCATCGATCCGGTCACGCGGGTCGAAGGACACGGCAAGATCACGATCGAATTGGACGACGACGGCGAGGTCGCGGACACGCAGTTCCACGTCACGGAGTTCCGCGGGTTCGAGGAGTTCGTCGAGGGCCGTCCCGTCTGGGAGATGCCCGAGATCACGGCCCGGATCTGCGGGATCTGCCCGGTCAGCCACCAGCTGGCCGCGGCGAAGGCCCTCGACGAGATCGCCGACGTCGAGATACCCGAGGGCGCGTACAAGCTGCGGGAGCTGTTGCACATGGGCCAGGTCCTGCAGAGCCACGCGCTGAGTTTCTTCTATCTGTCCAGTCCGGACCTGGTGCTCGGCTACGACGCCGACCCCGAGAAGCGCAACATCGAGGGCGTCCTGGAGGAGAACCCCCAGCTGGCAGAACGGGGGATCGACCTGCGGAAGTTCGGCCAGGACGTCATCGCGGCGCTGGGCGAAAAGAAGGTCCATCCGGACTTCGCGATCGGCGGCGGCGTCACCAACACGCTGGATCGCGAGGACGGCCAGTCCCTGCTCGAACAGTCCGAGCAACTGGACACCTACGTCCGCGAGACGATCGATCTCCTGCAGGAGATCTTCGCCGAGATGGACGACGACACGCTGGACTACGCCACCTACTCGACGGGCTATATGGGCCTGGTCGACGACGAGGGCGGTCTCGAACACTACGACGGCGACATCCGGCTGGTCGACGAGGAAGGCGATCTGCTGGAAGAGATCGACGACTCCGCGTACGCCGACATCATCGGCGAGCGCTCCAAGGAGTGGAGCTACCTCAAGTTCCCCTATTACAAAGAGCGCGGGTTCGAGGACGGCCAGTACCGGGTCGGCCCGCTGGGGCGGCTCAACGCCGTCGACCAGGTGGGTACGCCGCAGGCCAACGAGGAGTTCGAGCGTTACATGGACGCCGCCGACGGGGCCGTCCACGAGCGCTCGACGTACTACCACTGGGCGCGACTCATCGAGATCCTCTACTGCATCGAGCGAATCCGCGAGCTGCTCGAAGACGACGCCGTCTACGAGGGCGTGCCGAGCGTCCCGACAAGACCCGTGAAGAACAACGGCGTCGGCGTCATCGAGGCCCCGCGGGGCACGCTCATTCACGAGTACGACGTCGACGACGACGGAAAAGTCACCAACGCGAACTTCATCGTCGCCACCACCCACAACAACGGCGCGATGAACAAGGGCGTCCGGACCGCTGCCGAGACGTTCGTCGACGGCCCCGAGATCCCGGAGGGGACGCTCAACAAGATGGAGAGCGTCATCCGGTGTTATGACCCCTGTCTGTCGTGTTCGACTCACGCCATTGGCGACATGCCCCTCGAAGTGACGGTCGAACAGGGCGGCGAGGTCCTCGACGAGGTCTCCCGATAGCCATGGACACCCTCGTGTTGGGCATCGGCAACGAGATCAAACGCGACGACGTCGTCGGCCTGGAAGTCGTCGAAGCGCTCGAAGAGCGACTCGATCGGCCAAGCGTCACCTTCGAGACGATGAACTCGGGGCGACTGATGCTCATCGACGAACTGAGCGGCCACGACCGGGTCTGTATCGTCGACTCGATCGTGACCGAGGACGGTCAGCCCGGCGAGTGGTACGCCTTCGACCCACAGGCCGTCGAGCCCGACCGGAAAAGCGGCGGGCTCGCGACCCACAACGTCGGGCTGGGGACGCTGACGACGCTCGGCGAGGCCATGGGCGAGTCGATGCCGACGATCACGATCTACGCAATCGAGGTTGCCGACCCCTTCGAGTACGGCGAGGGGATGACTGGTCCCGTCCGCGAGGCGCTACCGGAACTGATCGAGGAGATCGGCGACGAGATCACACGACAGCTGGCGACGACAGTCTGACCCGTCTGCCGTCCCCGTACTACTGATAGTTAATTTTCACATACCCAGTACATTCATGCAGAGGGCTTACATACATCATGTATGACTGGTCGGCCGCGCGATTCGGGAGCTGATGAACAGTGGGGCGGCCCTACCGCCGCCACCGCGTTCGTGTCCCTCGATACTGACGGAACCGTGCGATTCGTCGACGACGGCTGGCTCGCACTGACCGGCCACGAGCGAGTGGCGGTCGTCGGCGAGCAGTTCGTCGAAGTGGTTTCCGAGTCGGATCGCGACACGCTCGAAGACGTGTTCGAAGACGTTCTGGATGGGGACGAAGCCACAACCACGATTCCAATTCGAAAGAGCGACGAAACAACGGTGGCGACGACGCTTGAGGCGCGGCCGGAATGGGGACTAGACGGGGACGTCTCCCGGATGCACTGCCGGCTCGAGCCCCGGGACTCGGCAGTCACTCCCGGCACGGACGAACGCCTGTTCGAAGTCGCGCCGGTCGGGGTGTTCCGGACGACGACTGGCGGCCGCGTGCTGTCGGTCAACCAGCGGCTGGCGTCGATGCTCGGCTATGACACGCCGGAGGAGGCGATAGCGGCTCACGACGACCTCGAGGCGGATCTCTACGTCGATCCCGAGCGACGCGAGACGTTCCTCGAACGCCTGCGCGCGGAGGGCGCAGTCGAGGACTTCGAATACGAGGCCAGGACGGCCGGCGGACAGCCGTGCTGGCTGTCGATGAACGCCCGACTGCTGGGAGAGACCGACGACGGGGCACGCGTGATCGCTGGGTTCGCGCGGGACGTGACCGACCGCAAGCGTCGTGACCGCCAGCTCGCACTCTTAGAGCGCATCTTGCGACACAACATTCGCAACGCCCTGACCGTCGTCCAGGGACAGGCCGAGCTGCTGCGCTGGGAGCAGGCTGACGCACAGGACGCCGTCGGCACGATTCTCAAACGGACGGACACGCTGCTCAGACAGGCCGAAAAGGAGCGAGAACTCACCGAGTTGCTTCGCGGTTCGACCGAACCGACAGAGCACGACGTCGTCGGGCTCGTCGAGAACGCTCGCACGACGGTACTCGAGGCCCATCCGGACGCGACTGTCACTATCGACGGCTCCGGGAGCGCCGTAGCGGCCGTCATCAACGGGTTCGAACGGGCGATCGCCGAGTTGCTGGACAACGCGCTCCGGCACGGTGACGAACCGGAGGCGTCCGTGACCATTCGAGACGGGTCGGATCACGTCGAGATCACGATCGCCGACAGTGGACCGGGGATGCCCGACGCGGAACGGCAGCTTCTGACCGGGTCGATCGAAGAAACGCCGTTGTTTCACGGGAGCGGCGTCGGGCTCTTTCTGGTCAGACAGCTCGTCGTCTGGTCGAACGGAACGATTTCGGTCGCGGACAACGAACCGCGCGGGACCGTCGTGACGGTTCGGCTTTCCTCGTGACGGCAGCCGTTCCGAAGTCTCACAACGGCAAAAACAGCGCTAGTCGGGCTGTTGCTTTTCGAGCAGTTCCAGACGTGTGTAGTGCTCGTCGATGAGATGGCCGAGCACACGCTGTTCGATGTGCTCGACGTCGGGAAGGTCAGCATCGTCGAGGTAGTCTTCGCGAATTCCCAGGTGCTCGACGTCACCGAAGATGACCTGTGTTCCCTCGATCTCCATTGTCTCCCGGACCGAACATTCAAGCCAGGCCGGACACCCGACCACGCGCTTGGGCTCGACGACCTCGCTGTCAGTATGTTTGATATCGGCGGCCTCGAACTCCGAGTCGTCGACGTCGGCGGCGCTGTCGTTCATCTCCTCGAGCAATCCGACCGTGAAGACGTTGTAGACGAACTCCCCGGTGTCGATCGCGTTGCGAGCGGTGTCTTTCATCCGTCCGTCCTGGTGGTTTGCGGCCGTGAAGACCACGACCGGCGGATCGACGCTGGCCGGCGTGACGAAGCTGTAGGGGGCGACGTTGTCCTGACCGTCTTCGCTCACCGTCGAGATCCACCCGACCGGCCGCGGCGTGACCAACCGCCCGAGCGTCACGAACAGTTCGTAGCCGCCGAGATCGTCCGGTTCGAGCTCGACGACCGTATGATCGTTGCCGAGACCCTGCTGTGAGTCCATACACCGTGTATGTACCTCGCAACTAGAAAGCGTTTGGCCTCGATATCCGGGGCTATTTTGTCCGTTAATTGATATCTTCACGGACAATAGTTGAGTTTTCACGGCGACGGGACTCGCCCAGACGCCTCAGGACGTGGAAAACAGTTTAGTCCGGTCTGGCGAAACAAGCAGGTATGGTTCGACGCGTGACAGTCTTGGCGGGGTTGCTGGTCGCGTTGGGGGTCCTATCGACGATCATCCTCGGGGCCGTCTTCTGGACGATATTTTTCGCCATCACGGTCGCGTACGTGCTCTATCCGGTGCGCCAGCAGCTCCGCAAGTACGGGCTGGGCAGACGAACGGCGGCTGCAGTGAGTACAGTGGTGGCGTTTCTCGTGATTTTGCTCGTCGTGTTACCGGTCGGGATCGTTCTGTACGTGCGACGGGGCGACCTGTTCGCGTTGCTGGAGACGGTCCCCGAGGAGGTGACCATCGACGTGTTGGGGATGGGCTATACGCTCACGCTCGGCGAGTTCAGTGCCGAAGCAGCCGAAGTCGGGGAGTCGCTGGCCCTGTCGATCGCCGGTTCGGCCCCCGCGCTGGGGTTCAAGTTCTTCCTGTTCGTGTTGCTGGTGTATGCACTGTTAGTCCGGCCAAGCGAGGTCAGGGATGCACTGCTGCGTCCGATCCCCCGAGAGTATCACGACGTCGTAATGGCCCTCCACAAGCGGCTTCGATCGACGCTGTACGCGATTTACGTACTGCAGGCGGCGACCGCGTTCGGGACGTTTCTCGTCGCGCTCGTCCTGTTTTGGGTGCTGGGGTATGAGATGTTCTTCTCGCTGGCTGTCGTCAGCGGGATCCTCCAGTTCATCCCGATCCTCGGTCCGAGCGTACTCGTGCTGTCGATCGCCGGGTTCGAGGTCGCTCTCGGGAACACGACAGGTGCGATCGTCGTCACTATCCTCGGACTCATCCTGATCGGCTTCCTGCCGGACGCGATCATTCGCCCGCAACTGGCCTCGCTCACGGCGAAGATGCCTGGAAGCCTCTATTTCATTGGCTTTGTCGGCGGAGTCCTCTCGATCGGTGTCGTCGGCGTCATTGCCGGCCCCGTCGTCGTCGGGCTGATTGCGGAGGTCGGTCTGTTGCTGGCCGACGAGCGTCACCCGCATCTGGTCTCGGAGTGACTACGACTCGACCAGGGCCGTCTCGAGCAGCTGCATCGGGTGTTTGACCTCGTAGCCGGTGCCGTGTTCGATCTGTGCGCTACACATC
>JBMCBU010000079.1:0-8253 GCA_048623335.1 Halapricum sp. | reverse complement strand
TGCCGTCTGCGCTGGTCGTAACTCCGGGATCGAATATGTCGACGTCCTCGGGCAGTCCCGAGCCGTCGTCGGTGATGGCAAACCCGTCCTCGAGACGGTCGACGCTGACAGTCACGTCGGCCCCGCCGTGTTCGATCGCGTTCCGGAAGAGGTTCTCACAGACGTGCCTGAGACGGTCCGGATCCGCCCGTATCGTCGCCGATTCCGGCGGGTCGAACGACGCGTCCGCCGTCTCGACGCTGTTCCAGCACTGTTCGGCGTACGTTTCGAGGTCGACATCCCGCTTGTTTTCGATCGTCTGACCGAGTCTGGACAGGGCAAGCGTATCGGCGATGATCGTGTCGATACGGTCCAGCGCGGTCTCGATGTCGTCCAGGTGTGGCGACTCACACGTCTTGCGAGCGAGTTCCAGCCGCCCGGACGCGACTTCGAGCGGATTTCGTAGATCGTGAGAGACGATTCTGGCGAACTTGTCGAGCTGTCGGTTCCGCTGCTCGAGATCCCGCTCGTGCCGTTTGAGATCTGTGACGTCACGAGCGTACCCGAGAACAGCGACCTCGTCACTTCCGGGAATGTCGAACGGGATCTTGCGCGTCTGCAAGATGCGTGTCTCTCCGTCGGCGGTCGTGATCTCCTCTTCGGGGACGTACGTGGGTTCGCCGGATTCGATCACCTCGAGGTCGTCCTGTCTGAATCGCTCGGAGTCCGCTGGCTCCGGGATGACGTCCTGTTCTTTTCGTCCTTCGATTTCTTTGCGTGTCATCCCGTACAGTTCGGCGGTCGCCTCGTTGGCCAGCAGGTACTCGCCGTCCCGATTCTTTGCGAAGACGAGGTCCGGGATGAGATCGATGATCTGGCGTAGTTCCGTGCGGGCCCGTTCCAGCTCCCGTTCGCGCGCTTTCTGCTCGTCGACGTCGAGGTGGATGCCGACCGCCCGGAGCGGCTCCCCGTCGTCGTCTCGTTCGACGATTCGTCCGATATCCCTGATCCACTTCCAGTCGCCGGCTGCCGTCCGCATCCGGTGTTCGGTGTCGTAGAGAGCAGTCTCGTCTCGGACGTGTTCCTCGAGGGCTGTCTGGACCGTCTCGATGTCGTCGGGGTGAACGCGTCTTTTCCAGGCGTCTATGTGTGGGTCGAGTTCGTCCGGCGAATACCCGAGCATCTCGGCCCATTGGTCGTTGAATTCGACCTCGTCGGTGACCATATCCCAGTCCCAGATGCCCAGTCCGGCCCCGTCTACCGCGAGTGTGAGGCGCTCGGTGAGTTGCTGGATCTGCCGGTCGCGCGCTTTCCGGTCCGCTATATCACGTGAATAGACGACGACCCCATCGATGACCGTCCCAGTACGGTCGGTCCCGATCGACTCGATCCACCGGTACGAACCGTCCGCCTCTTCGTATCGGAATTCGGTCCGCTCTGCTGTGTCCAGGTCTCCATCGACGAACCGCTCGAACCGGTCGAGAACACGCTGGCGATCGTCCGGATGGACGTACGCAAACACGCGATCTCCGACCCGCTCTTCGGGCGGATAGCCGAAGATCCGTTCGACCGCCGGGCTTTCGTATTGAATCGTGCCGTCCGTGTCTGCAACAGTGATGATGTCCGTCGCGTGCTCGACGAACTCCCTGTATCGGTTCCGTTCCGCCCTGAGGTGTTGTTTCCGTTCGGTCTGTTCGGTGATGTCCTGGATCGTACCGCTGACGCGAACGGTGTCACCGTCCTCGATCCGCGGTTCTCCCCGAGTGCGAACCCAGCGTTCGTGCTCGCCGCCGTCAAGTAGCCGCAGTTCGAGGTCGAAAGGTTCGCCCGCTTCGATCGCCCGGGCGAACGCGTCCCGGATTTCCGGGCGGTCGTCGGGATGGTACTGCTCGAACAGGTGCTCTTTCCCGAAGTCAGTCGTCGAGTCGACACCGCACAACCACACCAGTCCGTCGCTGGCATAGACCGTCTCAGCCTCGATGTCGTACGCCCAGAAGCCGACATCGGCGATCTCTTGACCGGTTCTGCAAACGTCGCGCTGACGTTCGGCTGCGCCGGTCGCGTGGTACGCTTCGACCGCGTCGACGATGCGGTCTGCCAGCACCGCGTGCCGGTCGGCACTGGCATCCTTTCGGAGATAGTCCGTAACACCGGCACTGATCGCCTCGCTGGCGACCCGCTCGGAACCGCTGTCCGTGAACAGAATGAACGGGACGTCTGGATCGTCTTCGCGAACGGATTCGAGCAGGTCGATCCCGTCTCGCCGCGGCATCTCGTAGCCCGAGACGATACAGTCGATCCCACCGGCGGCGAACTGTTCGAGCGCTCCACGAACGGTGGTCGCGGTCCGAACGGAGATGCGTTTGTCCTCGTGTTCTATGGACTCGGCCAGTGAATCTCTGACCGCGGCATCGCCGTCGACGTACAGCACGGCAATCTCGCCTGTCCGACGAACGATCCGGACCGGTCGCCGTGGTGTGGTCATCGTTTACACTATGTGTTCCTCCGGTATAATTCTTGGAGAGAGAAACAGCGACAGCGTCCACTCACGTCCCGGTCGTGGCGTGGAGTTCGTTCAGGATATAAGTATTTCCGGGGTGTACGTGTGGTTGCACTATGGAACTCACCTGGCACGGCCACTCGACGTGGTACGTATCGGTCGGTTCGACGGACCTGCTGATCGATCCCTTTTTCGGAAATCCGAAGACGACGGTCGATCCGGCGACGCTCGATCCGGATTACGTCCTGCTCACGCACGGTCACGCCGACCACATCGGCGACGTGGATCACTTCCAGGAGACGCCGGTCGCGGCGACGCCCGAAGTCGCGGGCTACGTCGAGGACAACTACGGTGTCGAGGAGACGATCGGGTTCAACCTCGGCGGCACGATCGAACTGGGCGAGGCGTTCGTGACGATGCACCGGGCCGATCACACCAACGGCATGGACACCGACTACGGGGCGAGCGGCGGGATGCCTGCCGGCTTCATCGTTTCCGATACCGAACCGACACAGGTAAGCGACGAAGAGTCGACGACGTTCTATCATGCCGGAGATACGGGATTGATGACCGAGATGCGCGAGGTGATCGCGCCGTATCTCGAACCCGACGCTGCCGCCGTCCCGGTCGGCGACCACTTCACGATGGGACCGATGCAGGCGGCCATCGCCGTCGACTGGCTGGACGTCGATCACGCCTTCCCCATGCACTACGACTCGTTCCCGCCGATCGAGATCGACACCGACGAGTTCGTCCGCGAGGTCAAAGCGACCGGCAGCTCCGCCGAGGTGCACGTGCTCGACGGCGACGAGAGCTTCGAGTTGTAGTCACTCCTCGACTTCGAGGCGCGTCTTCGTGTTTTCCAGCGTCGTCCGCAACTCCCGCTCGTTGTACCGGCGGACGAACGGCGTCGCCACTGCCGAGAGAACGCGTCCCGGAAGCTCGTACTCGGCGCTGTAGCGCAGTTCCGTCCCGCCGTCGTCCGCCGTGGTTTCGATCTCGATCTCGCCTTCGAGGCTCCCGCGCATCTCGAAGACCATCCGCTCGTTTTCCTCGTGGACTCGCTCGACGAGTTCGCCGTCGAGGCCGATGCCAGCCATCGTGTAGGTGTGTTCGACTCGCTTACCACCGTTGTCCAGCGGTTCGACGTTCCGGACGGCCGCCAGACTCGGCGTTACCTCCACGTGGTTGAACGGATCGTCCAAGTACGCGAACACTTCCTCGACCGGCGCGTCGATGTGGATCGATCGGCTGACAGAGAGCATATGTAGTGTTTACCTGACGGCATGGAATATGTTTCTCCGTTCCCAGCAGAATCGTCACTCGCGCATCTATCTGCCGTCCGGTACGGCCAGGCGCGGTCTCGTAGTGATCGTCGTGCGTCTGTTCCGAACCGACCGCGCGTCTTCGTGCGGTCGCACTGGTAAGTCGTTACGACGGCCACTCTCAACCACGCAACTGTCGTTCCCGTTCCCAGGCCCTGAGGAGTGCCGTGAGGGTCTCGTTGACCGGCACTGGATCGCTCGCCAACTCGACGACGACCCCGTTGATCGCATCGATTTCCGTCCGTCGGCCGGCCTCGAGATCCTGGTACATCGACGAACGATTCGGTGCCGTCGTCTCGACGACGGTTTCGAACGCGTCGATCGCGTGGTCATCGCCGAGGTCGAGCCCGTTCTCCCGGGCGACGCGCGCCGCTTCCCGGGTCGCCCGCGTGGCGGTTTCGCTGGCTGGCCCATCCCGGAGCGCGCCGTTCTCGACACGGGCGAGGGCCGTGATGGCATTGATCCCAGCGTTGATCGCGAGCTTCTCCCAGAGCCGGCGTGGCATGTCGGTCGCGACTGTCGTAGCGAGTCCAGCACGTTCGAAGGCGCTCCCCACTCGCTCTACCGCGTCCGAGGGGCCGCCTGCTCTCGACCCAACCGTCACCGTCCCAGCACCGGTACACCTGACGACGCCGGGTTCGAGAAGTCGCGCCCCGTAGGTACACGTTCCCGCGAGGACGGTTCCGTCGAGGGTCCCCGCGAGCACGTCCTCGTTTCCGAGGCCGTTCTGCAACGAGAGGACGACCGCAGGATCCGCTGCCGCAAGCGCTTGGGCTGCCTCGGGAGTGTCGTAGCTCTTGACGGTCACGAGCGCTAGATCGGCCGCATCCGGCACGGTCGTCGCCGCGTGGGGGTGGGTTCTCGTCGCTATTTCGCCAGTGATCTCGAGGCCCTGTTTCTGGACGGCGCTGACGTGGGGCTCGCGACCGATCAGCGTCACGTCGTGCTCGCTGGCGAGCAGGCCACCGATCAAACTGCCGAGGCTTCCCGCCCCGAAGACGACGACTCGCATTCAATCCTGAATATGGTAGTAGACGGCTTCCTGGGGCGCTCCACAGTCCGGACAACCGTCCTCGGGCAGGTCTTCGATGTTCCCGATCGCACCACACTCGTAACATCGCCAGGTCAGCTCCGCCTCGCCGGGGATCCCGGAGGCGACGTGCTCGCTGGACATCGCTGTGATCCCCTCATCAGTGCTGACGTAGAAACCGTGCTCGTCGAACCCCCGGACCGTTCCCAGGTGGTTGCCCTTCTCGTCGTATATCTCCGTGCCGAACGTGACATCCACGTCGTCAGGGTCGTTCATGCGTGATTGTAACACGCCCTGGCGTATAAACCTCGACCACGTCGTGGACTACCAGCCCCGGCCTCCGGACGGGTACTCGTTTTCGACGGTTCGGTCCCCTATCGAGAGCGTCAGTGTCACTTCGCCGTCGTCCGGCAACGCGATCGTCGCGACCGATGCGGTCGCGTTCGTGCCGACGACGACCTCCGTCTCGCCGGATTCCGTCGACGATTCCCACGCGAGCGTGCCGGTAAACCGCGTGTCGAGGTCGTTGTGCACGAGGATGTCGCTCTCGGTGCCGGCCGGGTCGGCGAGCGTCGCCTGGATCGGCTCGAAGGCCGTCGCGAGCGCGTCGAACGCCTGCTTCGGCTCGCCGTCGACGCCGAGGACGCCCATCCCGGCGTCCCCGGTGTCCCGAAGCGCGTACGCCGCCATGATCGGAGTGGCGTCGTTGCGCAGTTCTTCCGCGACACGCTTGAGAACGGCCGCCTGATAGCGCTGTGACGCGTCGAGGTCGTCGCCGTCGACTCGACTGTCGTGTACCCTTCGGTCGAAGCCCGCGAGCACCGCTGGGTCGTCGGTCGCCAGCGATCCGGCCCCGAACTCGGCGACGACGTCGGCGTCGGGGGGCCGGCCCAGGTCGCCGACGGTTCCGTACCGCCAGCCGGGATAGAGTGTCACCGCATCCGCGTCGATTCCGGGCGGGCCGATCACGGGGACCGCGATCACCGACTCGGGGAGAGCTTCGGCGATCGCACGGGCGTTCGAGTCGTCGTAGCTGGCACGCCAGGCCCGCCAGCGGAACCGCAGACGGTCGAGCAGTCCGGAACCGAGCGCCGTCCCGAACGGATCGACGGGATCGTCGTGGACGCCTATCATCGCCAGCGACGCCCCGTGGCCGTAAGTGCCTCGCAGTGCGGACGCGAGTTCTCTCCCGCGTTCGACGTTCGGGACCGTCTCGCCGGTCAGCGGTAGATCGGCCCACAGCAACACCCCCTCACGGTCGCAGGCGTCGAGGACCGCCCGCGAGGGGACGTGTGCGTGCGTCCGGACGAGATTCGCGTTCGCCGACGCCGCGCGGGTGACGTCCTCGGGCGTCGCATCGAGCAGGTTCACGCCGCGAAGCGCCGTCTCGGTCCCGTTGACCGCCAGTGTCCCGCCGTCGTACTGGACCTCCGCAAAGCCGGTCGTGACGGCCGTCTCCATGCCCTCGAACTTCACGACGACCTCGTAGCGATGCTGTTGTCCGAGATCCGCCGGCCACCATAGCGCTGGCTCGCGAATCTCGACGGTGTGTTCGACGGAAACGCGCTCACCCGCTTTTGCTTCGATCGGGGCCCGTTCCATCGTGGCGCGCCCCCGAGTGCCTTCGGCGGGACGGACGGAGATCGTGAGCCGATCGTCGATCTGCTCGTCCGCGACGATCGACGCACGGATGTCGATCAGTCCCAGATCGCCATCGAGCGTCGCCGCCACGCCTAGCCGATCGATGTACGTTCCCGGATACTGTCGGAGCGTGGCGTCCCACCAGATGCCGGGGACGGACTCGGTCGCCGGGATCACGTCGGTCTCGTAGATCCCGCCGAACGCGTCGGTCGGCCGCCGACAGACCACGCGCACGTCTGCCGTTTCGTCGGCGACGAGCCACGGATCGAGCGGGACGCGAAGCGGTGCGAACGGGACATCGTGGGTCGCGACACGCTGGCTGTCACACCAGACGGTCGTCTTCCCGTAACAGCCGCGCAACTCGAGGACAGCGCGGGACAACGGCCCCGAGAGGGGATCCTCGAGAACGGTTCGATAGGCGACGGCCTCGGCTCCGGCGAACTGTGCGGGGCGTCCCGGCACCTCGACCGGCGTCCATGACTCCGGCTCCGGGTGCGTCCCGTCAGGCTCGACTTCGGCACCACGCCATTGCATGTCCCCGATAGCGTCCGCCGAGCGTATAACTATCCGGGGACGTTACGCCGTTCGGGCGGGGGGGTCACTATCGATGTGTCGAAAAGCGCCGGAGTGGAACGCCAGGGAGGCCAGATGTTCCCTTCCGGCTGGAAGTGCGGCCGGGATGGTATCCGACGACCGCGATGGGATGGATGGCATCGCGTCGATCAACTGTGTTCGGGGCTCGACGCCAACCCCTGCCGGGGGCAGATCCCCGTTGCAGTATATTGTATAGAAGTCACACTACTAAAGCCTTCTGTTTCCATCTACCGTATTGAAATTGCGGTGGACTCGGGATACACGCCAGCTCATCGGGAGTTGCTACAAGATTGCACTTTCGTTCTTTCTGCAATACTCGTGACTTATGACAGCGACCGTGTTGCCAGCTGTATTGTTGATCGGGATTCGCGTAGAAATCGATCGATTTCTCTCGGGAAGCCGCTATCCATCACCCGATCGGAGATGGGCTCGTCCGATCGGCTACGCTAATCCCTATGAGAACGTATCCTTCCAGCGCGCGATCGAGTCGGGACGGACCGACAGCGATCCTCATCGAGACGCGTCCGTTTCCAGTTGCGCGACCACGCCGCGGTCGGTCGCGACCGTCACTGAAACCGTCGTTCCGGGGTCCATCGACGGTGCGTTGGTACTTGCAAGCTCGAGCGTCGCCGTCTCGCCAGCCGTCCACGTCGAGTCGGTGGCCGGATTGAACGGCCCGGTCGGGCCGCTGACGAACCCGCGTGCAGCGAAAAACGGCACCGGCGGCTGGCGAGTGAGTGGCTGGCTGTCGATCTCGATCCGAACGGTCACCGCCTCCATCGAGAGCGACTCACCGCCGGCGTGCGTGATGGCGATCCGGTCGGCGCTGGCGTCGGCCTCCATCGTGAGTCGGGCGTGAGGCGGCGACTCGACAGAGTCCGATCCGATGACGGCCGCCCCCGCCAGCCCGGCCAGGGCGACGGTCACGGTCACGAGCAGTATGGCACCGACGACCGGCGTGAGCGCGCGTGTCACGCCGGTCGGTGGGTCGGTATCGCACTTGAATGTGCGGTCGGAGAACGCGTGGTCTCACACTGCCGGCTATACAAATTCGGAAGCATTCGCCACCCCCGCCCTCGACAAAACGGATAGCCGACGGTTCAGCCTCGGCAGCTACTCCGAGCGCTCGCTGGCGGGAATCTCGACGGTGAGCGGCGTTCCGTCGGCGGTCGTGACCTGCACCG